>DATCPU010000217.1:0-8524 GCA_036569925.1 Candidatus Dormiibacterota bacterium | reverse complement strand
GCGCTGGCCACGAGATCGGCCACTGATTTCTCGAACCCGGCCGGATCATCGTCGTAGGACACGAACTCCGAACC
Source organism: Candidatus Dormiibacterota bacterium (assembly GCA_036569925.1). Taxonomy (GTDB): domain Bacteria; phylum Chloroflexota; class Dormibacteria; order Dormibacterales; family Dormibacteraceae; genus Palsa-872. The sequence goes on along the minus strand of DATCPU010000217.1, from coordinate 8,450 downwards.
GCCGATGCCGACTCTCTCAAACATGTCGAATGTCCAATGCGGTTCGGCCACGACATCAGGTGGCTGCCAGAGCCACATAACGCCTACGTTGCAGTACGTTCCCTTCGACCATCCAGAGGGCTGGAACTCAACAAAGAACGCTCGCCATTCCTGGTCGTTGTACCAAAACCGAGACCGTCCCTTCTGCACGAATCCGTGACGTCCCAGAATTTCGCGAGCAGCCCGATTGATGATCGATGAGTGTTGAGAGGTGGCGGTCATTCACGGCCATGGTGCCACGTAAGGCGGCGGCCCGTTAACGACGCCCACCATCCGGGAACGAGTTAAGAGACTTGCGCTGATTTAGGAGTCTCGCGCTAAGATCGAGTTGAATACGGTAGGCCTTAGCCTCCGGTTTGGGACCAGGAGACCGCGAGTTCGAATCTCGCCCGCCCGACCACTACGCTCAGTTCGGCCATTTGTGCCCTTTTGGCTGGGCTGGGGCAACGGAATTCGACATTCGTGCCCTTTTGGCTGGGTGGGCGCCACGAAATTCGACCATTCGTGCGCTTTTGGCTTACCCATTTGCGGAAGCCGTGGCCCAGGCTCTCATTGTCCCTGATGCCCGTTCATCATTAACCGTGGCGACCATGTTCGGGCGAGTTAGAACGGTGCTTGTAGTAGTTGCAAGCGTGACCTTGGCGGCCTGTAACACGGGCCGTGCCGAACCGAATCCGAGTGGTGCCATCCGGGCCGTCCTCGCTGCTTCTGGCTTCGCGCATAGCTCGCAGACCTTTCCGGAGCAGCCGGGTCAAATTGCCTGCACCATCCACGGTGGGGGTCCGTACCCCGGGATTTACGTGCCAGGCGCCTGCCAGACGTCGGCGGCTTGGGACGGAAGTTCGTTCTTCGTGACGCTTACGGAGCATTGGGACGCGACGGCGTTCCACGGCGGCGACATCGACCCCACCCACGGGCTGTTGTCGTACTCCTGGCGATACAAGGTCGGCAGCGCAGGCCACGTGACTTTGCTGGGCAGCTCGGGCAATTTCCCTCCTCAAGAAGTGCTCTGAGGCAGCGCGAGACTTGCGCCGGCTTCGCCGGACTCTTGGCAGTCACGATCCCCTGATGCTCAGTCTCGGACAGTTGCTACTGAGGAGACTCGGTCTGCGCCTTGCCCGCAACAACGCACCGTCAGCGCGATCGGTCGTGGATCGGCTGCCCCATAGGCCCACCAGCGAGGAGTTTCGCAGCTTGGCGAACAACGCAGGATCGGGAACTGCCACCGCACTAGACCAATTCGCGATTGCTCTACTCGCAATCGATAAAGATGCGCCCGCAGGGCAACGGCCGAGGAACTGCGGACCATGCTCGATCAGCACGAACGATTCTTGAACCCGAAGACGGCAAAGGATCTCCGGTTTCACCTAGGCCTGCAAAAAGGGCAATAGCGAGCTGCTTCGACGCCAGGTACTAGGTACGACGGTAAGCGAACGCCTCCGGATCGTCGGGCGCTCGTGCATCTCCCAATTGCTGTAAGCCCAGAGCTGCGAAGAAGCGGACATCTGCGTCAGTGTCGTTCAGCGCCCTAACTAGCAAGTCCCCCGCCAGCGGGAGAGCTAAGTCTGCGACCGCATCCACCCCCGCACAGCGCACTGCCTCGTCGCCGTCGGTAACTGCTTGCATTAAAGCGTTGTGTGCGCCGGTGTCATTTGGAAACCGGGCCTTGAGGCGAGGCACCGCCTCCATGCGCACCATCGCGTCAGGGTGGTTCAGAACTAGAGCGATCAGATCGTCGCACTCGACTGCCGCCTGGGCGACGCGGGACGCTGCCCTAGCGGCGACGCGCCGCGGATCATCTTCGCTGACAATCGGAATCGGGCCAATTGGCCCTACAAAGAAGGCGCCGGTCTTCTCGTCCGACATCGCATGATGATGCTAGACCGTGGCCGGCAAGAGGCCTTAGCCTCCGGTTTGGGACCACGAGACCGCGAGTTCGAATCTCGCCCGCCCGACCACTTAGCTCAGCTCGGCCATTCGGGGCCTTTCCGCTGGGTCGGCGCCACGAAACTCGACCATTCGGGCCCTTTTGGCTCACCTTTTGAGGCGTGGCCCAGGCTCAAATTGTCCAATCAGGTCAACCGCGTGGTCATAGTCGGTCCGGCTCTCCAGGGCCAGAATTGTGGCTGTGGGCACGGACGATTCTCGTTTCGAGGGGTTGCGCGGTGCCTACGGAGTGCCATACGACCCACGACCTGCCCTCAACAGGCTCGCGTCGGGTGTGGACGAGGCGGCAGCGTGGGACGAGCTGTGGCAGCAGCTGCATCATCAGGGAGGCATCGGTGAGGTTGCGTATGCGGCCGTTCCTGAACTTGTTCGCGTGCATCGCCAGCGGGCAGCGGCTGAGTGGAACACGTATGCACTGGTGGCCACGATCGAACTGGCCCGCGACGCTGACGGGAACCCGCCCGTGCCCGATTGGCTCGAGACCGACATGCACGTGCGCTGTCGGAGTTAGCAGAGCTGGGCGCTAAAGAGGTTCTTGGAGCGTCCGATGTAAGTCTTACGCGATCGGTACTTGCGATTCTCGCAATTCAGAATGGGGCGCGCACGTATGGCCGGTTTCTTCTGGAGTATGGAGAGGACGAGTTGCTCGAAATGGAGGACTCTTGGAACGCACCACGCTCGAACGAAGGTAAATGACACGCTGATATTCACGCGGCATGTCGTGCGTGCGCTCATCGTGAGTCGCTGTAGTCAGCGACACCTAGCGATGGCGACGCTCATTTCGTGCCGAGAACAGGACCACAAGCATGGCCGCGATGAAAGTCGATCCGACAACGATTCGATAAGGGGCCCCGAGTAGGACCACCGTGATGGCTCCTGCGCCCAGGGTAAGCACCATGAGCGCAGCGATCAGCGGCTGAGGAGTGCCTCGTCGCCGCCAGGACCGGAACAGGATCGCAGCTGCGAACAGGCATGCGGCCGCCAGGGCGCCCAAGCCCCATAGCTCGCTGCCGCTCATGTCGATGCGTGATGGGGGGGGCGGCGCCGGCCGCCCCCAAACCATCGGTCGAAGCTCAGGCCGCCACCGGATTGGGCTCGGCGCCCAGCCCAGTTTGAGCGCGCACGTCGATCTCGTGAAACTTCACCTCGGACAGCCGGTCCGCCTTGACGAGGTCACCGATGTACGTACCCACTATCGCGAGCAAGAACCCGAGAGGAATACTGACGATGCCGACATTCTGCAGCGGGAAAGCTGGATTCTTGACAGCAGGCACAGTCCATCCGGGACCGATCGCCACCAGCCAGATGGTGATCACCGTGCCGCCTACCAGGCAGGCCACCGCGCCCCAGGTGTTGAACCGCTTCCAGAAGAGGGTGAACAGGATGGCCGGCAGGTTTGCTGATGCCGCGATCACGAATGCGACCCCTGCGACCAGTGCGGCTGCGTTGGCAGTGGCGCCGATCCGCGCCGCCAGCCAGATTGAAAGAAGGCCGACGAGGCCGGCTGTGATGCGAGCGACCAGCACCTGCTCCTGCTCGCTGACGTGGCCGTGGAGGAGGTGAGTGCGTACAACGTTGACGTAGAAGTCGTGACTGAACGCGCCGGACGCGGCCAGCGTGAGCCCGGCGACCACCGCCAGGATCGTGGCGAATGCGACAGCCGCGATGAATGCAAGTAGGAACTCGGCGCCAGTAGTGCCGAAGAATTCGCCGCCGAGGAACTCAGCCAGGCGAGGTGCGGCGAGATTGCTGTTGGGTGTGCCCACGCATGCTCCGTTTACGACGCTCGCGCAGATGTTGGCCTTGCCGACCAGGGTCGCGGCTCCGAAGCCGAGGAACGTGGTCATTATGTAGAAGCTGCCGATCAGGCCCATGGCCCATGCCACCGATGCGCGCGCGGCCTTGCCATCGGGGACGGTGAAGAAGCGCATCAGGATGTGGGGCAGACCGGCTGTGCCCAGGATCAGGGCCATGCCGAGCGAGACGTTGTCGATCAGAGCGAGGTCGACTCCGAATACCTGTTTCTGGCCGTACTTGTAGAGGATGCCGGGCTGCGTAAAGTTGAGCCCTGTCACTTTGTCCTTAACGCCGGCTATGGCGTTGAAGAAATTTCCGAAGCTGAAGCCGAAATGCAGCATGACGAGGAAGGTGAGCAGTACCGCCCCACCCATGAGAAGTATTGCCTTGATGATTTGCACCCAGGTCGTTGCGACCATTCCGCCAGCGATGACGTAGATCATCATCAGGAGTCCGACCATGGTGATTGACGGGTCGAGGCGGGTGCCCAAAATCTCCCAATTGAAGTAAGGCTTTAGATTCGTGTCGAGGGTCGGGATCAAGATCTTGATCAGGCTTCCGGCACCGATCATCTGGGCCATCATGTACGACGCGCAGACCGCCACAGTGGAGAAGGCCGCCGCTGAACGGACGGGCACCGGGGACATCCTGTAAGCGAGGACGTCGGCCATCGTGTATTTGCCGGTGTTCCGCATGGGCTCGGCGATCAGGAAGAGCACCGTGAGGTAGGCAACCAGCCACCCCACCGAGTACATAAAGCCGTCGTAACCGTTGAACGCGATCAGCCCGGCGATGCCCAGAAAGGAAGCCGCGCTCATGTAGTCGCCGGCAATGGCCAGGCCGTTTTGCCAGCCCTTGATCTGGCGGCCGGCAGCCCAGAACTGGACAGTGGTCTTTGTCCTGCGCGCGGCCCAGGCGGTGATTACAAGCGTGATCCCAACGACGATCAGAAAGAGGACCAGGGTGATGCTCATGGCTATGCCCCCTTGCCGGCTCGCGCGCGAACTTTCGCGGCGAGGCTGTCGAACACCGTATTTGCCTTACGGATATAGAGATAGGCGAGCACCCAGGCCATGACGAACTCGGAAAGAGCGAAAAGGTAGGCGATGTTGACCTCTCCGAAAACCTTGGTCTTCATGAGGTCTGGGGCAAGACCGTTGCCCAGGGGCAACAAGAAGTAGTAGACGAGAAAGAAGATCGTGGCTGGTAGAACGAAGCGGAACCTCCGGCGAACAAGCTCGCGGAACTCCTCAGTTTGCTCCAGGCCCTCCCAATGGACCTCATCGCCGGCGGCGGGCCCGGAATGGGCCACCTCCGGGCGGGGCGCCTCCGGCGCCTGCAATGGCTTGCCAACTTCCATGGCCTTGTCCCTCCTACTTCTACCCGACGCGGCCGGCCGCGCCGATCCCCCAATCTGACGACAAAATGAAGACACGTAAAGCCTATAGCTCAGGACCGAGTTGTTCAAGTCCGGCACCGAGGTCTGGTATTGGTAACCAAGTCCCTTCAGGGCGTGCTTCCTTGGCTCGAGCTGAGGTGGGGAGAATCGCGCCTGCGCCGTCACCTGGCTGTTGACCTCACCCGCGTCCCGCTAGTGCCGGCGGAACCCTTCCGACCCTTTCGTGCCGGCAAGCAGAGTTAAGAGACTTGCGGCCGACTGACAAACACGCGCTAAGATCGAGCCGAATACGGTGGGCCTTAGCCTCCGGTTTGGGACCAAGAGACAACGAGTTCGAGTCTCGCCCGCCCGACCACTACGCTCAGGACGTCCATTCGTGCCCTTTCGGCTGGGTCGGCGCCACGGCATTCGACCATTCGGGCTCTTTGGGCTTACCTTTTGAGACCCTAAACGTGAGCGACCTGGGCGACGTTCTCGAATTGATGCACTCGAGCTCCCAGCGTTGGAGCACGCTTCGGCTTGCCGGACATGAGTGGCGCAATCGCGAGGCTTTCAGCCGTGCTTGGGAACATCACTTCGATGAGGTTCGCAAAACTGGAACGGCGACATTGCACTCGGTCGCGTTACGGAGAGTTGACGGAGTTGAGCCTCCGGACGAGAGTCGGGAGGACTGGCGAGTCTGGCTTGCCAAGCCCGATGACAGGCGAGCCGAGTTTCAGGTCGGGGACGAGGTTGTAACCGCAGTCTTCCACGGAGGCTCGTGGTGGAGCTGGTCACCGAGCCGCGGCTTCATCACAAATAAAGGAGCGCCGAATGCCAGTCATGGCTTCGGCCCGGGTGAGCCCCTGATCGACCCGGCGATTCACCTGGCCTCACTACAGTTGCAGATGACTGATCGAACCACATTCCTGACTCGACCTGCGTATGTGGTAACTGCACTCCCACAGCAGGTTAGCCAGCACGGATTCGACGCGACTTTTCACATGCTGGGCACTGGTGCCGATCTTTACAGGCTGGTCGTTGATGCAGCGGTTGGGGTGCTCCTCCGAGTTCAGGCCGAGTTTCAAGGCGAGGCGTTCCGCGTAATCGAAGTTGACGACATTGCGATCAACGAAAGGTTCGGCGATGCAACGTTCGACTCCAATCGCCTACGCAACGGGCTCAATTCCCTGTGAAAGCGCCGATAAGTGAATTGGGCGCCACCAGCGTTGGGGAGATGACTGCAGAGCCTGGTCTCCGACCTCAGCGACTGCCTTGCAGAGGATCCCGCCGGCCACCAAGCGCCAATCCGTAACCCGGAGGCCGCCTGAGCGTTTCACGAGCGTGCGCGTCCTGATTTCGGCCGCGGTCATCCTGAGTGTGATCGGGCTGGGCGGCTGCGGCGCATCTCCGGTCGGCAGCTCCGCAATAACGTCCGCCACCTCGTCGACCCCCCAGGCGGGAACGCCGACGCCAACCCCGGCGGCCACTGACGTACCGACGCCAACCCCGGCGGCCACGAGCGCACCGACGCCGACCCCGGCGGCCACGAGCGCGCCGACCCCCGGCGCGGGCGCAACTACGTTCCAGGTGCTGACAAAGTTCAATTGCCGGCTGCCGGTGCGGATGATCATCGAAGACCAGGTAAAGGGCTTTCTCGACCTGAACACTGGTCGCTTCGAACCTGATCCAAAGGCGCCGGCAGACGCGCAGTCGTACTCATGGTTTGCTCACCGCTGGCTGCCGGTGCCGCCCGAGATGCAATCTCCGGATGGAACGCACTACGCCTACGCTGCCGCGAACGGATTCCACGACGTCAACCTGATCACTGGGGTCGATCGCAAGCTCGTGTCGAGTACGCCCAACGAGGTCATCGAATACGGCGCGGACGGCATCTACGTAACCAAGTACGGCGCGTACTCAGGTCACCTGGGGCTGTGGCTCTTGAATCCTCTCACCGCTGCGCTCAAGCAGCTGTTGCCCTTGAGCGTCGCATTCGACGCGCTTGGAGGTGGCGCCGCGTGGTGGGAGAACTCTGCAGGCGAGGTGCCTTCGCCAAACACCCTGTACCGAATCGACCTGGGCACTGGGTCGCGAACCGTTTGGTTCCAGAAGCCCAACATCTGGGCGGTACACCTCGGAACTGACACGACCGGAAAGCCTCTGGTCGGTTATTCGGACACTCGAACCCTGGACCAGTCCACGCTCGCAGTCATGTCGGGCCCAGCACAGGTCCATGTGATCCGGACCGGCCCCAACGAGACGATGGCGTGGATCCATTCCGTGACGGACTCTCACGGCATGTGGTTCGACTCGAACGCGGACGTGTCGCCGCTGTGGTTGCTCCAGGCGGACGATCACCTGGTCGAGGTGGCTAAGGCGCCGGTGAGACCGTTCGGCGCCTGCGACTGATCGACTGCCTGGTCTCCCCAGTGCATATTTCCGCACCATGAGACTGTGATCCTCCCGAAAGAGCGCGACCCTCGTTTCGTGACGATCCGCCGTGGTGGGACCCTCACCGATTCGGATCACCAGCTCCTGGCCCTGTGGGCCGCATCGTGCGCGGAGCACGTCCTCGACCGCTTCGAGGCTGCGCGGCCCGACGACCCGCGACCGCGCGAGGCGATAGAACGGGCTCGCGCCTGGGCGCGTCGCGAGATCAGGATGTCCCAGGCCCGCACCGCGGGCGGCCATGCAATGGCTGCGGCTCGAGACCTGAGTGGCGCGGCGCGCCATGCCGCGTACGCTGCCGGCCAGGCGGCGGTCGTCGCACACGTCGCCGCGCACGAGCTCGGTGCGGCCGCCTATGCGATCAAGGCCGCACGTGCTGCCGCGCCGGAAGGAGAGGGCGAGAGCGCAGGGCGACTCGAGTGCCGGTGGCAGCGCGACCAGCTCCCGGAGGTGATTCGCGAGCTCGTGCTCGACGACCAGCGGTTGCGGAACGACATCTGCTGGTCAGTGTTCGATTGCTGAGAGCGCCTCGGAGGCGTATCGGGCGACGGTCCGCGTCTCACCGCTTGCAGCAACCGCACGTTACCACTCCGGGCCGGGATCGTTAGGACCTCATATGGTTGGCGACGAGGTGATCGAGGCCGGCCAAGGCGAGTCAGAGCCTACGCAGCGTCGTGGTCGCGCGCTGGGGCTGATAGCCGTCGCCGCGACTGTGGCTGTGGCTGCGAGCGTGGCCTACTTGAAGCCACACGGCACCCCGCTGATTGGAGCCCCGGCGGCGCAGCTCGGGACCCCGACGCCGGCCGACTACCAACTCCGGGGCGGGCCGCCTTTGTCC
>DATCPU010000216.1:0-2082 GCA_036569925.1 Candidatus Dormiibacterota bacterium | reverse complement strand
TGACGGGCTGCCGCGCCCGCTGCATGCGAGCGGCTTCGATCACTTTGCTTGATCTGGTCACCAGCTCTCCTGCGGAGACCGAGGCGGCAGGGGAGCGATTTGGACAGCATCTCGCGCTGGGCGACCTGGTGCTTCTCAAGGGCGACCTTGGCGCGGGCAAGACGACATTCGTCAGGGGGCTTACCCGTGGCATGGGCTCAACCGCTCATGTCGCCAGCCCCACATTTCAGCTGGTGCGGGTCTATGCGGGGCGCGTACAGATCGCCCACGTCGACCTGTTCCGATTAGAGGAAACGGCCGACCTGGCCGAGCTGGGATTGGACGAGCTGCTCGACCAGGGTGCCGTGGTGGTCGAATGGGGTGATCGTCTGAACGCGCCGGAGGCGGCGCTGCTTTCGATCGAGCATCTCGGCGGCGACCGCCGGCGCCTGGTGCTGATGAGAGATCTGAAGCGTTGATCTTCGTCATCGATACGTCGTCGGCCCGCTCGGCCCTGGCGCTTCTCCGCGCGGACGGGACTGTGGTCACCGAAGAGATGCACGAATCGGGTCGCACCTTCGACCTCCCGGGTCGGTTTCGAGCGATGACCGTGGACCATGCTCTGACCAGGATCGCCGTGGCGACAGGCCCGGGATCGTTCACCGGTTTGCGGGTCGGCGTCTCGTTCGGACTGGGCGTCGCGATCGGCCTATCGATCCCGATTCTCACGCTGCGGACGCTCGAGATCCAGGCGGCGCGAAGCGAGCGTCCAGTTGTGGCCGTGGCCGAGGCTGGGCGAGGGCGTGTGTACAGCCTGGCGCCAGGCTTCGAGCCACAGCTCACCGGCGCCGAGGAGCTCCCGCGCGATCTGCCGGCCGTGGGTTGGCTGCGCCCGGCGACGGAGTCACTGCTGCGCTCTGCCGGCGTGGATCTGGTGGCCGATGCCGGCCTGCGGTCCTTCGGCGAGGCCGCGTCGCGCTTGCTCGGGTCAGCGTCCGAAGTGGCCTATGGTAGTCTCAGGCTCGAGTACATGCAGGCCTTGGGGAGCGCATTCGCGCGCAACCGTTGGACGCGGACGTGATGGTTCAGATAAGACAGCAGCTGGCCCTCGAGCTCATGCGAGAGGCCGACATCGGCACGGTGCAGGAGATCGAGCGCGAGATCTTTTCCACCCCGTGGCCGCGCAACGCCTATTACCGCGAGCTTGCCTCGCGGTCGAGCGCTCATTACCTGGTCCTTCGCCAGGAGGGTGCGGTCGAAAAGCCGGCGGGATTCGACGGCGCCGATTTCGATCCGAGCATCGTCGGTTACGGCGGGATGTGGCGAATGTATGACGAGGCGCACGTGACCACGATTGGCGTCCGCCACGACCTTCAGCATCGAGGCTTCGGGCGTGTGGTGTTCGCCGGCCTGGTGCAGGCGGCGTACGACATGGGCGCGAAATGGGTGACGCTGGAGGTCCGGACCTCCAATGAGAACGCGATGAAGATGTACGAAACATTCGGCTTCAAGGTGATCGGCCGGCGCAAGGGCTACTACACCGACAACGGCGAGGACGCGATCGTGATGTGGTCGGACTCGATCCACTCGCCACGCTTCCGCCGCGCCTACGAAACCAACCTGGAGCGCATTGACTCCGATGTCCGCGGGCTGCGCCGCGACCTCATCACCCGAGAAGGAAATTAATAAGGCGGCTTCCCCACCCGCGGGGGAAGTACCCGGGCGCAGCCGGGGGGATGGGGATGACCAGGTTTGGCACTAACCCTGGCGATTGAGACCAGCTGCGACGAGACCTCTGTCGCCGTGGTGGCGGATGGGCGCACCGTCCTCTCCAACCTCATCCACTCGCAGGTCGATCTCCACGCCGAGTTCGGCGGCGTGGTGCCCGAGCTCGCCGCCCGCGACCACCTCGAACGCCTGCCGCACCTGTTGGAAATGACCCTTCAGCATGCCGGCGTCAGCCGTGATGATCTGGACCTGGTCGCCGTCACCCGCGGTCCGGGACTCGCGGGTTGCCTGCTGGTGGGCGTCGGCGTGGCCGAAGGCCTGTCGGCATCCTGGTCTCGCCCGATTACCGGCGTGAACCACCTCTGGGGTCACATC
>DATCPU010000215.1:0-2690 GCA_036569925.1 Candidatus Dormiibacterota bacterium | reverse complement strand
AACTCGGAGTTCGCTTTTAGGCCGGTCGGCCTCAGAGCCAGTTGTTGTCGAGGCGGCGGATCGCGGCTTCGCTGAGGCGGATGCCTTCGGCGACGGTGTCGAACTCGACGTTTTCGGCGAGGTCGTGCCACCAGTGGTAGTTGGCGGGCTGCTTGAGGTCGGTGCAGCTGCAGAGGACCGCGGTCTCATAGCCGGCCGCGAGGGGCTCGAGCCCGTCGGTGCCGCTGCGCAGACGCAGGTTGGGGAAGAGGCTGATGTCGAGCTCCTCCGCCAATCCGTCCATCAGCGCCAGGGAGCGGTGCGGGTACTCACGTATCTTGAGGAAGCCCTCGCCACGCAGGACCAGCAGATGCGGCGAGCCGGTCGACTCGAGGCAGAGGAAGAAGGTGCTCTCGCGGGGGAGCTGAGGAAAGTGGCGCTCGCCGAAAGCTTTGATGCCCTCGCTGAAGGACTCCTCCGAGCCGACCGAGAGCAGAATCACGCGAAGGTTCTCGGGGGGCCGCTCGATCAGCTGCTCGGCCAGGGCAAGTAACGAGACGACCGCCGTGCCGTTGTCGTTGGCGCCCGGAACGACCTTGCGCATGCCGATCTCGGCCATTGCCGCCGCCGAGCCAAGACCGAGGAACACACCGAGCTTGGCGAACAGTCGCCTGCCGGTGAGCGCACCAATCGCGGCGAGAACGGGCCCCCCGACCACGGGCGCCATCAACGCCGGACTAGTGTCGGTGCGCTCGATCAGCCCCAGGCGGTCGGCGATGTTGGGCAGCTCGGGATGGAAGACGAGGCCGGAGTGGGCGGCGTCGTGGTGGGCGATGACGACGACCGTGCGCTCAGCATCGGCAGGGCCCAGCTCGCAAAGGACGTTGTAGGTGGTGCGGCGAGGGAGAGCCCGTCGCAGCCAGCGCTTGCCCGGCGGGAAGTCCGAGGCCATGCCGGCGGCCGCCGCGCCGGCCAGGGCGCCGCCCAACAACCGTTGCCCCCGCAGCCCGAGGATCCCGCCCAGGGCTCCGAGCGCGGCGCCGATGCCCAGCGGCCACCAGTAGGTGCCATGAGCGGGCTCAGCCTCGATCCGCGCCTCAGCCCCAAGCTCCCCAAAACGCCCCACCAACCACTCAGCAGCCCGCCGCTCTCCCTCCGAAGCAGAAGGCCTGTCGATTTTCTCCAGCTCCTCCAGCCAGCCCCGCAGTCTGTCCGTGTCCACCGACATCGCCTGGAACTTATACGGGGCGGTCGGGGTGGGGCCGGAACGTCTTGTACTTTTTCGTCACCGGCATCGGGCGACAGCCAACCGCAAATCACCGAAAAAGTTAAGTGGAGGTCCCACCCCGACCGCCCCGTACCATTGGAGGCCATGTTCGGCGGCAAACCAATTACGCTGTTCCACGTCCGCGGCATCCGCATAGCGGTCGACTGGTCCTGGTTCTTCGTCCTCTTCCTCGTCATCTTCTGGCTCTCGCAGTTCTACGGCGACGTGCTCGGTGAGAGCAGCTCGGCCTCGACGCCCTTCCTGCTGGCCCTGCTCAGCGCCTTCGGCTTCTTCGGCTCGATCGTCCTTCACGAGCTCGGCCACGCGATGGTCGCGCTGCGCAGGGGAATCGGTATCTCCAGCATCCAGCTCTGGATCTTCGGCGGGATGGCGCGGATGAATCGCGAATCGGACTCGCCCCGGACCGAGTTCGAGGTGGCGATCGCCGGTCCCCTGGTGACGCTCGCGCTGGTCATCGTCCTGACCGCGATCGGCCTTGGCGCCGCCGGCTGGGATGAGTTCCGCAAAGCCGCCCTTGTAGAGAGCAACAGCGGCACCTCGGGCGTCCTCGCGATGGTCGCCTGGCTGGCTTCGATCAACCTCCTCGTGCTCGTCTTCAATCTGCTGCCGGCCTTCCCCATGGACGGCGGCCGGATCGTGCGGGCAATCGCCTGGTGGCGGACGGGAAACCGCGCCTCGGCGACCCGCTTCGCCGCCAACCTCGGCCGCGTCTTCGGCTACCTCTTCGTCGGCGCCGGCCTGCTGCTGGTCTTCGACGGCTACGTCTTCGGTGGCGTCTGGCTGGCCCTGATCGGCTTCGTGGTGAACGGCTCCGCCCGAGCTGCCACCACCCAAACCGCAATCACCAGCGGCATCAGCAAGCTGGTCGTCTCAGACATCATGGACCGAGAGCCCGTAACGATCTCCGACCAGCTTACGGTCGAGCAAGCTCTAGACGAATACTTCCTTCGCTACCGCTGGCCCTGGTTTCCAGTCATCGACACCGCCCACCGCTTCTTAGGCCTGGTCGTCCGAGACAAAGCCGACGAGGTCCCGGAGACCTCACGCACAACCTCCCTCGTCTCCGACGTCCTGGAGCGCGACGATGGCACCTTCCAAGTTCGCGATAACGCTCCCCTCGACACGCTCCTGGCCAACCGCTCCCTGCGCCGTTTCGGAGCTGTCTTTGCGGTCGACGCAGAAGGCAAGCTCAGCGGGGTAATCACCGCTGAGCAGGTCGGCCGCGCCTTGAGAGACGCCGCGAGTTAGAAGACCGGGAGTCCCCTTCTCGGGAATGTCGCGAAGCGGTTGCTCCTATGTCAAGCGACCGCCGCAATCTGCGGCGCCACGGAGCCTCTCTGAGGGTCAACGGGGTTGCTTGTGGATTGACCAATTTCAGAATCGATCAACAGCCGCCAGACCCGGCGGGCCAGGTGGCGTTTGA
>DATCPU010000214.1:0-4242 GCA_036569925.1 Candidatus Dormiibacterota bacterium | reverse complement strand
TGTGGGCCCACCTGCAGGTCCTCCAGTGTCAGCCGCGGGCACCAGGGGGGCAAAGCAGGGTTCAAATAGAGACGTCCCCTCGGCATATCCGGCTCGAACCCGAGAAGGACGCGCACCATGTGCACCACCGCGCCCGCAGCCCAAGCCTGGGGCACGTTGGCCATCCGGTACGGGACGGGGACCGCGATCTCCTCTTTGGGCAGGCCCGAGAAAAGCTCGGGCATCTGGATGTCCTCGAAGCACATGACGGCGGCGAGAAGGCCGTCCATCAACCGCCACGCATGCTCGTCCATGCCGTAGCGGCGAAGCCCCGCGGCGGCGATCACCGTGTCGTGCGGCCATACAGAGCCTCGCTGGTAGGAGTGAGGGTCGTATGAGGGGTGGTGCTCGGACAGCGTCCGAAGGCCCCAGCCGCTGAACATGTCGCGCTGAAGAAGGCGTTCACCTGCCAGGCGGCCGCGTGTCGGATCGAGGATACCCATCCACAAGCAGTGCCCCGGGTTCGAGGTCACCGTGGCGACCGCGCGCTTCTTCCCATCGATGGTGAACGCGAGCTCGCCAGTGGCTTCGAGCCAGAACTTTTCCTGGAAGATCTTCTTCAGAGACGCGGCCTCGGTCCTCAGCCGCGCGGCTCGCTCCCCGTCTCCCCAGGCATCGAACAGTGGCGCCATCTGCACCTTCGCGCCGTAGACGTAGGCCTGCATCTCACACGTTCCAATTGGCAGCTCGGGAAAAACCCCAGCCTCGTCCAGCACACCATCGTGTGCGTCGCGCCAAGCCTGGTTTCGGTAACCGTTGGGCGCGCGCGGGGCGTACTCCTGGAAGCCATCGCCGTCGCGATCACCGTGCTTGTCGATCCAGTCAAGGCAGCCCTCGGCAACGCGTTTGAAGGGCGCCAGCGCCGCAGCGTCACCCAGCCAGCGGTGGTGTTCTGCGAGGAGCAGCAGATAGAGAGGGGTGGCGTCGGCGGTGCCGTAGTAGGGGCGGTGAGGCACGAGGCCGAAGTGCGCCCACTCGCCGACTCGTAGCTCGTGCGGGATCTTTCCCGGCTCCATGTCGCGAATCGGGTCGTCACCATCGGCCTGCCACCGGGCGAGGCTCTCCAGGGTTCCATTGGCGACTGAAGAGTCCGCGAATATCGCCTGCATGGACGCGATCAGCGAATCACGACCGAAGAGCGCCATGAACCACGGCAGCCCGGCAGCGGGCATCCAATGCTCGGAAGTATCGCCAAGGTCGTGCAGGCGCAGCGCGGCGAGATCCTCGATGGCCCGCTCGTACGCGAACTCCAGGCGGATGTCGGCGGGCTTGACGCGAGTGACGGAGTCCTGCCAGCTGCGTGCTTGAAGCTGGGGCTCGTCCTGGCCATGGAGCTCGAACTCACATCGCTGTGCCAGCTCGGGCAGCGGGCCGTCGCTCGTGAGCAGGTCGTACTGCAGGCAAACACGCCAGTCATCGCCTGGGGTGAGCTCGACCGGGAATCGCAGCGATCCGTTGGCGTAGCTGACGCCGGACTTGTCGGTCAGCGTTCGAACGACGCAGCGCCGGACAAAGTCTTCGTGGTGGTAGTTGGACTCGAGCCGGTTGGGCCCAAGCCACATCGTGTTCAGGTCGGCCCGCCGCTGCCATTGCTTGAATCGCACCTCGAACAGGTCGGCAAAGTCGCTCTCGAGTGCGACCTCCAGCAGCAGGGTGAGGGGCGTCCGGCCGTAGGTGTGCAGCACGAGGTCCTCGTGGAGGCGGTTGGCGCTGAGCAACCTGTCGACGGTAACGGCGACGCGTGCTCCTCGCATATCACCCGCTGCGCCGCCGGCGACGTCGTCCGCGATAAGGTGCCAGCGCGCGTGCCGGTAAGAGAGCCGGACCGAAGCGACAGATTCGGGGCGCCGGCCGTTGAGCCTCAGCTCATGGCGGGAGAGGAATCGCGTGTCCGCGGAGTACAGCCCGCGCTCGCCGGCTTCGAGCGGCACCGAGCACGACTGGTCGGTGACCAGGAACGTGGCGCCGTAGTTGATCTTGACCGTCGGGTTGGGATGGACCGACGAGATCAGGGTTCGCCAGGGCGCCTGGCGCACCTCGCCGTCCTGGCTCATCGCGGCTGCCGTCGACGGTGCTGCGCGTCTGGTGCGGTGCGAAGTCTTACTTACTTCCTTGCTGACTTCCTTGCCCACTTCCTTGCCTATGTTCTTGGCCACGTCCGCTTTTTACGTTACAGATTCGGTCCAGGCCGCATAGTATCTGCGACATGACAGACATCAAATCGACCAAGCTGTTCCAGGGCTTGCCTGACGGGGAGATCAAGAAGATAGAGCGCCAGATGAAGGCGGTTCAGCACCCTGCCGGCCACGAGATAGTGGTCAGGGGGGACGGCGGAGTCGGATTCATGGTCATCACGGACGGCACTGTGACCGTGACCACTGTGAATGGCAAGAAGCGCAAGCTCGGGCCTGGTGATTCCTTTGGCGAGATGGCGCTGCTCGACCACGAAGGCCGCAGCGCGACAGTGAAGGCTGACACCGCGGTTTCGCTGCAAACGATTCCCGAGTGGGGCTTCAAGTCGTTCCTTGCCGAGCACCCCGAGGTGGCGTTCCGCCTGATGCAGGTGCTGAGCCAGCGGGTCCGCCAGGCCGAGGGCGAGTAAGCAACACCCGAGCCGTCATCACCCGATAAGCGCCGCATACAAAGCCTCCTGCCGCTGCTCGGCCAGGTGATAGGCCCTGGTCGCCCGCGGATCAGGTGCGAAGCTGCGGCCCTCACCCGGGCCGACGTCGATGGCGACCACGTACGAGCCCGCGGCCATGACTCTTATTCGGGGGCGGGCGTGGGGTAAGGGACCGATGTCTTGCCCAAAGCCTGGAGCCGCGTCGGCACGATGGTGAGCTCAGGGATATGGGCGCGGCGCGGGAGCATCAGCAGCATGAGGCAGGCCTCGGCGACATCCTCGGGGTGGAGCATGGCATCGGCAACCTCGGGCGGCGGCACTGAGGGGCGTTTGAGCATCAGGGGGGTGTTGACGAGCCCCGGTTTGATCACCGAGAAGCGCAATCCATTGAGGTGCTCCTCGAAGCCTGCATTGGCGGCAAGGGCGCTCATGCCCGCCTTGCTCGCGGCATAAGCGGGGCCGCTGAAGTCTGGCCAATGCCCTGAAACGCTGCCGATCAGCAGGACGTCGCCGCGTGCCTTGCGCAGCTTCTGCAACCCCGCGTTGATGAAGTAGAACGCGCCGCTGAGGTTGACCGCGATGAGGTGGTTCCAGACTTCGGGCGTGATCTCATCGAGGCGCCGCCGCGGCACGTTGTCGCCGGCGGCACAGACAAGGATGTCCAGGCGCTCGAGTGAATCGACGAAACGTCGAACTGCGGGTTGATCGCTTACATCGAGCTTGATCGGCCCGCGGCGTCCGATGGCATGACAGATGACGCCCGCTTCGGTGAGGCCCGCCACGACAGCCGCGCCGATTCCGCTCCCGCCGCCGGTGACGATCGCGACCTTGCCTTTGAGCGACTCAGGCACTCAGGAACACCTTGATGTCATCGGTCGGCCCTTGCGCCAGCACCGCAAAAGCCGCGGGACCATCTTCCAGTGGCAGCACAGCCTTGAGGTCGCCGATCCCGGCCTTGCCCTGAGCGAGCCAGTCGATCGACTGTTGAAAGTCCTTATCCGAGTAGGCGAACACGCCCCGGATGGTGTGGTTGCCACGGATGACCCGCCGCCAGGGAAGCGGTGAGTCGTCGCTATGCATGCCGATGAAGATGGCCGTGCCGCCCGGGCATAGCAGGTCGAGAGCGAGCAGGCGCGTCGCCTCCGAACCGACCGCGTCGACCACCAGGTCAGCACTGATTCGCAGGCCATCGGCGTGCGCGTGGGCAGCATGAGCGCCGAGACGCATGGCGTGCTCGCGCCGCTTCGGGTGGCGCTCGATCACGGTTATCGACTCGATGCCATGGAGCAGTGCCGCCTGCATGCAGCCAAGGCCGATGGTCCCGGCGCCGATGACGGCGGCGGTCCTGACGCCGTCGGGCGCACCCTGCCGGATTGCGTGCACGCCGTTGGCGAGCGGCTCCGCGAGAGCACCGAGGCGGGCATCCATCCCTGTTGGCATCTCAAACAGGCACCGCTCCGGAACCGAGACCGAGGTGGCGAAGCCACCAGGCACGGCAACCCCGACCAGGTAGCGTTCGGGACAGAGATTGCGGCCGCCGCTCGCGCAGTAGGTGCAGTGACCGCAGCCCACTATCGGGT
>DATCPU010000213.1:0-3101 GCA_036569925.1 Candidatus Dormiibacterota bacterium | reverse complement strand
CCGATGACCCGCAGCTCTCGCCGGACTTTCCGGCCGGTCATCTGAAATGGCACGAGTCAAGCGCGGAGTCCCCGCACACCGGCGCCATAAAGCGATTCTCGACCGCGCCAAGGGCTTTCGACTCTCCAAGAAGCTCCTCTTCCGCCCCGCGAACGAGGCCGTACTTCACGCGCTCGCCTATGCATTCCGTGACCGGCGCCGGCGCAAGCGCGAGATGCGGGCGCTCTGGATCGCACGTATCAACGCAGCCTCGCGCCAATCGGGGCTTCCCTACAGCAAGCTCATGCACGGCCTTCGCCAGGCCGGAGTGGAGATCGACCGCAAAGTGCTGGCAGACCTGGCCGTGCGCGACAGCGGTTCCTTTGCTCGGCTGGTGGAGGTTGCAAAGAAAAGCCTCTAATCAGCCAATAACCAGCCCGGAGAACGAGGTCGTTCGCAGGTTGCAGCGCCTCGCCCGCCGGCGCGAACCAGGTTTCGCCCTCCTGGAAGGCCCGCGCGTGGTCGCGGAAGCTGCCGCCGCCGGCGTCGAGCTCGAGCTGATCGCGGTGAGAGAGGGTGACGAGTCGCCGGTGGACGCACCTCGACGCATTACTCTTTCGCGCGGCGTGTTTCGCTCGATCAGCCAGACCGTCACGCCGCAAGGAGTTATTGCAATCGCAAAAGTGCGCGAATGGACCCCCGGTGAGGCGATCGAGGCCGCGCGCACGCTCCGCTGGCCGCTCGTCGTGCTCGACCGGGTGCAGGATCCCGGCAACGTCGGCGCAATCTGCCGGACCGCGGCGGCGGCCGGAGCGCCCGCCCTCGCTCTTCTCGAAGGGTGCGCGGATCCATACGGCGCCAAATCGGTTCGCGCGTCGGCTGGCAACGTGTTCCGGCTGGCTGTGGCGCACGCAGCTTGGGACGACCTCGCCGGGCTGGAGGGCTATGGCGCGGCTGCCGCGGGAGGAGAACCGCTGGCGGAGGCTCCTATCGAGAGAGCCGGCATGATCGTCCTCGGCAGCGAGGCCCACGGTCTGTCAAAAGAAAACCTGAGGCTCGTTACCGTGCCGCTCGGCGGCGGGGTCGAGTCGCTCAACGTCGCTGCTGCGGCAGCGCTGCTCCTGTTCGAAGTCCGCCGGAGGCTGGCCGCATGAGCGACCCGGCAGGCCTGACCAAAGAGGCGCTCGCGGCAATCGCCAAAGCGCGTACCGAGGGTGAGCTCGAGACGATCGCGCTCGACTACCTGGGACGCAAGAGCGGGCAGATCACCAAGATGCTTGCCGGCATCGGTCAGCTCGCGCCCGCGGAGCGCGCCGCGCTCGGCCAGTCCGCCAACGACGCAAAGCGCGCGATCGAGGCCGCCCTCGCGAATCACCGCAGCGAGCTGGAGGGTGCGCGCCTGGCCGATATCGCTGAGACCGAAGCGATCGACGTCACGTTTCCAGGCCCGCGTCTCGGCCGGGGCCACCTCCACGTCCTCACGCAGGTGCAGCGGCAGATCGAGACGGTCCTGGAGAGCCTGGGGTACCAGGTCGAGCTGGGCCCCGAGGTCGAAACCGAGTGGTACAACTTCGAGGCCCTGAACATCTCTGCCGGGCATCCGGCGCGTGAGAATTGGGACTCCTTCTACTTCACTCCGCAGCTGCTGCTGCGCGCGCACACGTCGCCGGTTCAGATCCGCGCGATGCAGCGTTTGAAGGAGCCGCCGATTTACATCATCACGCCCGGCCGGTGCTATCGCCGGGACGCTCCCGAAGCGACCCGGCTGCCGTACTTCAGCCAGGTCGAGGGCCTCGCGGTCGACCGCGGGCTGACCGTCGGCGACATGAAAGGGACGCTCCTCTACATGATCCAGTCGCTATACGGGAGCGAGCGAAAGGTTCGCGTGCGGCCGAGCTACTTTCCTTTCACGGAGCCGAGCTTCGAGTTCGACGTTTCATGTGGCATCTGCGGCGGCGCCGGGTGCAAGAGCTGCAGGCACAAGGGTTGGCTCGAGGTCGGAGGGTGCGGGATGGTGCATCCCCAGGTGCTGCGCAACGGCGGAATCGACCCGGAGAAGTGGAACGGCTATGCCTGGGGCTTCGGAATCGAGCGCATGGCCATGCTCAAGCACGACGTCGAGGACATCCGCCTGTTCTACGAATCAGACCTGCGCTTCCTGGAGCAGTTCTAGTTGAAGGTCAGCTATGAGTGGCTCGCGGATTTCGTCGACCTCGATGGGGTCACGCCCAAGGATGCTGCGGCCGTGCTTACCCGCCTGGGGCTCGAGGTTGAGAACCTAACTGTGGTCGACCTGTCCCAGATCATCGTGGGCAAGGTCCTCGAGCAGATTCCGCATCCCAAGTCGCGCAACCCCCTGTGGGTCCACCAGGTGGACCTTGGGGACCACATCGAGCAGATCATCGCGGGCGCACCGAACGCAGTCCCCGGTTCGCTGGTCCCCGTTGCGATGCCCGGCATCACCGTGCCCAACGGCAAGCTCGTCAAGGACATGAACATCGCCGGCTACAAGGCCCATGGCATGCTCTGCTCGGCCGACGAGCTCCTCCTCGGGGACGACCACTCGGGCATTCTCATCCTCGACTCCGGCAAGCCGGGCGATTCGCTGGAGTCGGTGATCCCCAGTCAGGTGACCATGGATATCGAGGTCACCTCGAACCGCCCTGACTGCATGGGGCACCTGGGCGTGGCGCGCGAGCTCGCCGCCGGACTGGACAGGCGGATGAAGGTCGACTTCATGCCGGCTTTCACCGGGACGGCCAACCCACCCGGCCGAGAGCTGGTGAGCGTGTCGATTGCCGAGCCCGATCTCTGCGCCCGCTATATCGGGGGCGTCATCAAACACATCAAGGTTGGCCCAAGCCCCGAATGGCTGCAGCGGCGACTGCGCGTCTGCGGCGTGCGTCCTATCAACAACGTGGTTGACATCACAAATTACGTGCTGCTCGAGTACGGCCAGCCATTGCATGCGTTCGACCTCGCCAAACTGAACCCGCCTGAAATACACGTACGCCACGCGCAGGCCGGCGAAAAGTTGCTTTGCCTTGACGGCATCGAACGGGAGCTCACGACCGAGATGCTGGTTATCGCCGACACCCGGCAGCCCGTGGCAATCGCCGGGG
>DATCPU010000212.1:0-8009 GCA_036569925.1 Candidatus Dormiibacterota bacterium | reverse complement strand
GGATGTGGCAGAGCCGGCCACCACGTGAACCTGATCAGCCGATCCGGCATCGGGCTTGTTGTTGAACCACCGGGGCAGATGATTTCCACCGGTGCAGTCGAAAAACTCGACCACGTACTGGTCAGTTGCCAGTCCGCTGATTGTGTAAGCGCCGGACGTAACTGTAATCGGCGATGTTCCACTGCTCTCGCCCCCCGTCGCCGATTG
Organism: Candidatus Dormiibacterota bacterium; assembly: GCA_036569925.1. GTDB lineage: Bacteria > Chloroflexota > Dormibacteria > Dormibacterales > Dormibacteraceae > Palsa-872. The sequence goes on along the minus strand of DATCPU010000212.1, from coordinate 7,802 downwards.
GGCGGTCGCGCACGCGCCGGCGAGCGCAGCACCAGCCGCGTCTCGAATGGTGCCGGCGATGGTGCCACCGGTCGCCATGCGTGCATTCACGCTGGAGGTCGTCGCGCCAGCGGTTACGTTGACGAGCGTGGCGCTGGCAAAACTGGATTTGTTGTTCCAGTACTGGGCCACATGGATCCCACTTGAGCAGTCCGCAAATCGCACCTTGAACGCTCCAGGAGCGAGGGCGTGGATCGTGTAGCTGCTGGTGGTGCTACCGAGACCTGCGACTGCACCACCCGTAGTGAAAGCAACCGGGCACACGTTCGAGAGCGCGTGACCGGCGGCATCTGTGATGTTGCCGGTGATGCGTCCACCGAGGGTCATGGTTGCGTCCAAGGTGATGGTTCCCACGGTCGAGCTGATGTTGACAACCGCGGCCGGAGTGTTTACGAGGTAGTCTCCATTCGAGCAGTCGGAGTACGTGATGCGGTAGCTCCCGGCAAGCAAGCCGCCGAGGTGATATGCACCTGTTGAGCTTGAGGCCAGGGCATCTGCCAAGTGCCCGCCCGCATCCTCAGCGTGAGCGCAGATCCCTGCGACTTTCGCGCCAGATTGGTTGCGAATCGTTCCGGCGATGGAGCTGCCCAGGCTTAGAGACGCGTTTATGAACGCCGTTGTAATGCCGGCCGATACGGGGACCAGATCTGCGCTCGCTTGCGTCGCCTTGCCTTCATACCACTGGGTGACATGGGCCCCGCCTCCGCACTCCTCAAAGCCAACGTCGTATGTGCCCGCAGGAAGATTGGTGAGCGTGTATGTTCCCGCGGATCCTGTCGTAGCGGTCGCAGTAGGCGCCGACGCGAGAGGGCCGGTCGCGCGGACGCATATCTTCGAGAGTGGGCTGCCGGCCCCATCTGTGACCTTGCCGCTGATGGCGCCGGTACTCGAGCCGCTGGCCGTAGCCGTGGAGCTCGCGCCGGCGCTTTGGGCCCCGAGAGAGACCTTGTGCGAGGTGGAGGTGCTCGCCGGACCAGCTGGCGCGATTGATGCGCCACCACTGATCTGAGACGAAGACGCTGCATCCCTGAAGACGCAAGCAAAACCGTAGTTGGTGCGCGACAGGCCGACAGCGTTGGCCGCAACCGTCTCTGTGCCGGAGGTCCACGGAAAGGAGAGGCCGGCAAGGAGAATTGCGGCGCCGCCTGGACCCCTGACGTCGCTGTTGGACAGGCAAGAGACGTCGTTGGTGATGTCGGTGTCGGCGACGACGCCATTCCGGGTTACCTGAACGGCGAGGCTTGGGAAGCCAGTTGTCGCGTACTGAAGCTTTAAGGATCCGTCGCCGTTCACCGTTCCGATGACGCTGTTGATGATGGAGGGCGTAGCTGCCTCAGGGGTGAACGGATTCTTGCCAGCTTTCAAGCCGATGTTAAGCGAGAACGTGTTGGCGCCAGTTACATTGGCTGTGGTGTCGGCGTCGGACTCTGTCTTGGTGAACTGGCAACGAGCCGGACCGACGCCGTTGGTCCAGTAGAACTTCACCTTGTGACTGGCCCCTTCACCCCTTGAGACGTTCGAATTCTTGATGCTGACACCGTCCCAGTCGAAGTCGAGCGCTCCCATCACGCGAAAACTGCCTTTGGTATTAAAAGCGGTGTGGTTGTCCCCCGACATGAGCGTGGTGACGGTGGTCCGAAGAGCGGTCTGGACATCATTGATAGTGATGCAGTTACCGTCGAATACAACGGGGAAAAACAGGTAGTTAAGCCCCTCGACAGGTAGGAGCGGGTAGACCACGAAGGGCTGCGGGATCCAGCCCTGGATCATCACTTGATAGTGAGTGGTGACTCGAGCGACGTTCGACCCGACAACAGGAGTTGAGCCGACCTTCGTCACGGTCACTCTTATCGTGAAGAGACCCGCGCCGGCGTAGGTATGCGATCCGTTGATGATCCCACCGGTGCTATTGAGCACGATCGATCCAGCGTTGTTCGTGCCATCGCCCCAGTCGATGTTGGACGTGTAATCACTGAGATTGGTCGAGGGTGATGGATCGCTGAATGTGGCGACCAAGCTTGAGAATGATTTACCCGTAGTGGCGCCAAGGGCTTGCGCGTAAACGGCCAGGGGGCCGGTGACGGCGTGGCCGCTGTTGAAGTGATTGCTGATCTGCGCGACTGTAAGCGCCGTTGGGTAAAGCGCCGCTTGGCCGACCACAGACTCGAATCCCAGAGGAAACGCACCGTTGGTGCATTCAATCGCACCAATCGCTACACAGTCGGGCGCGCTGATGGCAACGTTCGCGCCAGATCCCGTCGCGCACACGTGCGCGTCGACGTAGATAGTGACGGTGCCGTTGTTTTCCGTCACATCTATCAGGTGCGGCAGCTGATCGAGCAGGTTCGGGACGCCGTTCTGCCCAAAGGTGCAATCGGTCGCAAATTCCCCGACGTTGCAGTCAAGCGAATCCACCCGGATCGACGGGTTCGGCTCGAGCACGACGTCCGTGTGGCTTTCCGAGCAACCTCCCGATCCGTTCTGTGGCTGGCGAACCGAAATGAGGCCTTGAGGTGAGGTCACCGAGCCAGCTACCGATCGGTACCAGATTTCCTCCGACCGAATTGCGGGCAGAGGAGCCGGAACCGCGGTCAACCAAGCAGGCGGACACGGGTTGACGCAACCTCCCTGGATTGCGGAATTGGAACCGGTGACCATCCCACTGAGGAACCAGTTCAGCGTGTTGTCAAAGGCGAGGCTGCGCGAACCGACGGTCGGCGACTCGTTGACTACCGTCCCGGATCCCTCGTCAGCCGGCCAGTAGTCCGAAGGAGAATCCGCCAAGACCGCCGAGCTGTACTGCGCCGCGTAAACAGTTGGCGCGTGCCAGATCGCCCCCGCGACAGAAAATGAGACCGACGCCAGCGCGATGGCGGCAACGACGCCCGAGGTCCATCGCCGGCGACCGTTTTGCGACGTTGATAGCTCGCGTGGGTACATTTTGGGTCCAGCCTTTACAGGTGACGGTTGTGGCAACAGAGCTGCGTTGAGTGCATGAGGCAACCTACGTCGCTTCAATGACCCTGAAGTTTCCCCGAGACCGTATGGGCTTGACTAACTTCCGACTAGGCCGCCGTTGCCTTGACAACTGCGAACTAGGGTGTTACGCGCGGACTGCAATGGCTGACCGAGGGGAGCGGAGAGGTTCGCTTACCGGAAGGACTCGTACCCTTTCGCTTAAGAGCTCAGCCTCGAACAGTTTCAAACCACAGCGAGAACAGGACGGCCGCTTGGGTTATCGATCGGGCACCAAGTTTTTCTTTGGCGAGGGTTAATGCATGACTGACCGTGTTCGGCGAAATCTGGAATTTGCCGGAAATCTCTCTGCGTCCACAGCCCTCCGCATACGCGAGAAGGACCTGTCTTTCCCTGGTCGTGAGAATGTCTGTCGCGCGACTTGCACGCGATGAGCGGTGGTGGAGCTGTGAAATTCTTTCCATAGATAGTCAGTAGGGGCCCCTGCGGAGGTGGCGCGCACTCAATTTGGCGCGAGTATCCGCCCGAGTGAGCGAATGCGGGCGTCTCGAAAGGCACGCTGAACGTAATGAATGGAGCATCGGCATTCGGTCCTCTTGGTTTACGCTGCTGACTTCCGGTGCCGGTGGTCACCGTACGGGCAACTCACTCAGATGTCAAGCAATAACTTTACGTTGCCCGATTCCTGATCGCTCGACCCGGGGAACCGGCCAATTGCTGCCGCTAACTGCCCATTGTCGGGAACTTGTCGACCTCAAGGAAGTTGGACGCACGCAGGTCCTTGTCGCGCTGCTCGTTGTGGGTACGGATGCTCTCCGTCTTGATGGTTGCCTCGATCTTGGTGCTGTCGGGCTTGTCGGGGTGGATTTCGCCGGTCGCCGTCACATCGGCAAAGTGGCCGCGAACGGTCATCATCCCGAGATGCTTGGCCGAGAACTCGACCTGAGTGTGGAGCGGATCGAACTTCCAATTGCCCATAACAGCTCTCCATTGCAAGTGGCGGGTTGCAATGGTCCTACCCGGAAGACGCGCAGGACCAGACCACTGTCGTCTTTAATGCAAACCAGTTGCGCGCGCAATTATTCCTGGAGTGCGCTGAAACGTGATGCCGCCAGCCGAATCGATGAGTTGGTTACGGACTGGACCAGTACACGGCAGATGGAATCGCCCGCCGTACGACCTTCTTGTAGCGCGGCCTCACCGTCCCGAATCTAAGCCGAGGCACTGTCGAAGATTAAGCCGCGCTAGGCTCGAAGTCGTCGCCCCCGATCACGAATTGGTTCCGGAGTGCCGGCTCGGGACCGCCAGACGCGTACGCGTTATTGGGAAGTACGTGGAACGCGATTCGGTGGCGGCGTTGATCACGCATGAGGGCGAATCCCTTTCGCTGTGAATCACCAACTGTAGCGACGTCTTTCCGACCGTCCATCTGCCAACTCATGTGCTTGCGAATACGGTGAATGAGCCGCCGTAATAAGGTCAGCAACACCGGCTTCACTGATCTGGACAGACTCCGATTCGGCATGGTTCGGCTTACGGACCTTTCCGAGTCACCCTCATCGAATCGCCGGCGGTTGCTGCACCGTTGCTGCGCCGTTGCTGCACTAACCAAACGTAGCCAGCCTGTTAGGACCAGACTCAAATTCGGATTTGGCTCCCGAGCAGGGATTCGAACCCTGAACCTTGTGGTTAACAGATCGCTGCGGTCCGTTCAGAAATGGCGTCCCGATTTCACTGAGTGCCGCTGAGTACCACCATTTGCCACGGTTTATCGGCGGCGTTGCTGTACACTTGACTTCCCGTTGTTGTAGTATGTTGCGACAATGCTGACCGTGCCTGAGGCGGCGCGCCGGACTAGACGTGACCCTGAAACGGTGCGCCGCTGGATCCGCTCGGGCCGACTAAAGGCGACCAGGATCGGTACGCAGCACCTGATCGATGAAGACGACCTGGCCCGCATGACGAGCGATGCCACGGTGTCCCTTCCGGCATCCTGGCAACGCACCGCCACCGGCGAGCGCATGCCCGATGTAGTCGCTGCGATTCGTTCTTCGCGTGCCGGTCGCTGACGTGCTGGTTGTCGACGCCGCAGTCGTAATCACCGCCTGCTTGTCCGAGATTGGGTTCAAAGCTCTGAGCAGGGAAGAGCTTGTAGCGCCTCATTTGATGTGGTCCGAGGCGTCGTCTGTGCTACACGAACTGCGCTGGCGCCAGGAAATTTCTGGCGAGCTGGCCACAATTGCGTTAGACAGGCTGGGCGCAGCTAAGGTCAGCCCGCGTCGTCCTAAGGGCCTGATCGAAGAGGCCTGGCGAGTTGCGGACCGCCTGGGATGGGCCAAGACGTACGACGCAGAGTACCTCGCGCTAGCCCGGTTATTCAAGTGCCGACTCCTGACGACGGATTTGAAGTTGAAGGCTGCGGGTTCTGGTCTCGTAAACGTCATCGAGCCCACTGATCTGTAGGCAGTCGTAAGCGCCGCTGCTCAGGTACGCCGCGCCAGTCGGCCACAATCGACGTCGGCAGGCTGTTCTCTGCTCCAGCGCCTTCAGCCGTTGGGCCTCATCCTCCTTTGATGCGTCGTACTTCTAGGCGCTGGAAGAGGGTGGCCGCCCGGGCACAGCGTCTCCTCAGCTGATCAGCGGCAACTGGACTCTTGCCTTACGCGACCGGGTCTCGCGGCGCCGCGCTCGAAGTTGGAACGCTAGGAGGATCACCTCGTTGACGCGCCGCTCGTAGTCACCGACGCTCGCACCCTCAAGCGACTTGAAGACTTCGCGCGCCGCTGTCTCGAGCTGATACCAGATGTCACCCCCGCGTTTCAGGAAAAGCGGATGGCGCGAGTTGATCACTACCGTGGTGGCCTCGCGCTCGATGACGGTCTGGCTTCGAATGGCAGGATCGAGTGGGCGCACAACGATCTGCCCGAAGCCACGACGCTTCTGCTCGTTCTCGGCCGGTAACCGGGCGGACGCTCGAGGGCTCTGGGGATTGCCCGCTGGCAGTCCATTAACTCGCGTCCCGACCTTGATGTGGGCGCGCGCAGCCGCCAGACCCGGGAACATTTCCTCGCGCTCGGCGAGCTTGAGCACCTGGCTCAGAAGCCGACGTGCCTGCTCAGCGGTCTTGAGAGCGGACGCCGGAGGGGGCGCCAGCTCATCTTGAGCGAGTCGCTTTGCGATCGGTGCGAGCAATGCGTGCATCCTTTGCTCCGCAGCGACCCACTCCGGCCCGTCCCGAGCAAAATCGCTCTTGTTCATCGTCAGCGGGACGAGTGTCAAGTCGATCTCGCCGACCAAGCGGGCCATTCCCGACACCTGGACTGCGTTGGGATGCCCGAAGAACTCGCCACTACCGATCAGCCGGCCAAGCTTGTAACAACGCAAGCCGGGCACGTAGTCGACGCCGCGGCCTTCGGGCTCGGCGAGACCATACCAACCCCGGATGGTCGTGCCTGCGGCCCGCACGGCAAAGCGGTGCTCCTCCTGGAAGTTGATCGAGGGCGGCTCGACTCGGACGCCGTTGACAGACATCTTCAGCTCGGCGCGCAGAATAAGCGGACGGTAGGTATCACCGAGTCGTGCGCCCAGACGGCGAGGATCAAGACGCTTGTCGACGCCATCGATGCGAATGCGGACGTAGCCCTGCTCCGCCGGAACGCGCTTGCTCACCACCTTCAGCTCGTAGGTCTTGAGCTTGGAGCGATCGCGATAATCCGGGTCGGCGAAGCGCCAGGCGGCTTGGTCATCTGGCCGGCTCGCCTCCACCGTGAAGCTGTTACCGAGGTGGCCGATCGCCGCTTTGCCGCCCTGACCGTACTGGCCGAGCAGCTTTCGGCCGCGTTTGGGTGATCCGCCCCAGCGCAGGTAGTTGCGCTCGAGCTCGGCCGGCCCCATCCCCTCCCCACCTCGAGTTTCGATGACAAAGTACGAGGGATGGACTTGAAGCAGGACTTCGAGCTGGCTGTCCTTGAGGCGCGAGTCGATGGCGTTGTCGACCAGTTCCATGACCGCGTCGGCGGAAGAGCGGTAGTTGGCAAATAGCGAGGCGGTGATGGCGGGGTCGATTCGCTCGCGGACGGTTACGCGCTGAGCCATGCCAGCTGGAAATCTATACCCGATTCACCTTTCTAGGTCCAGATCGCGGCCTTAGACCGACCGCGTGGCCTCCAGGGCATGAGCTCGGTTGAGCCTGAGCATCGCCCGATCGCGCTTGCTCAAATCGGCCGTTTCCCCGAGAAGGTCAAACGTCTGGATAAGGAGAGTTCTGTTTGACGCGTGCCCTCCCAGCCAGCCCGGCGGCTGCCTTCGCCATTCAACGTCGGATTACATAAAGACGACGCGCGCGAAAGCAGACTGCAAAGCCGGCCGCAGAACAAGAGCCTTGCGGTTAGTGGCCGCACGCTTCAGCGCAAGACCAAGAAACCTCGACGGATTGAGATCAACTTGGCGCGACGTCGGGCTAGATCCTGAACCGATTTCGCGCGCCGTTGCTGTACGGTTGCTGTACTTTTCAGCCGAAAGCTTCGAACCGTGCCACGATTCCTATCAGTTTTGGCTCCGGAGCAGGGATTCGAACCCTGAACCTTGCGGTTAACAGATCGGTGAAGCCCGTTCAGAAATCGTGGTTCGTATTCGCCAGGTGCCGGTGAGTAGCACCATTTTGCATGGTTTATCATCGGCGTTGCTGTACGAGACCGTCCGGCTAGCCCGGCGCCCTAGCGTCGGAAAGCCCTCGCTGAACGAGTACCGTAGGCCGCTTGTCAACGTCGGAGGTAATTCGGCCCAGA
>DATCPU010000211.1:0-11796 GCA_036569925.1 Candidatus Dormiibacterota bacterium | reverse complement strand
ATCCTCGCCATGAGCTTGTCGAGGTCCTGGGCGAGGTCGGTGACCTCGCGAGCCCCCGCACCAACCGCGGCGCTCGCCAGCTGGCCCGGCTTCGAGCTGCGCATGACGAGGCTCAACCGTCGAACGGGCTCCGCGACATGCCTGTAAACGACCAGAACCACCAGCGTCATGGCGGCGACCCCGATCACGATGATCATGAGGAAGCGATTTGCGGACAGGTCCGCAACCGACAGGGCGGCGTCCTCATCCGCTCCGACATGAAGCCGCCACCCCGCGGCGTTGGTGACCGCCTGGCCATAGATGCGACTGACACCGTCCAGGTCGGGGCTGGTCGAACTCGATGCCGAGCCCCCGACGGGAACCGTCAGTTTCCTGCCCACCGACTGCGCTGAATCGATCGACCTGGCGATCACCGCCTGGTCGTTGGCGTTTGTGATCAGAAATTCAAGCGCATGAGTCCCGCTGCCAAACTCGGATGCGAGGAACGGGCCGATGGGTACCAGGTCGAGGAACCAGACCAGCGCCCCTTTTCCAGGTATTGGGTATGTCATGACCACGACCTGCGCACCGGTCACCGGATCAAGAACCGGCGCGACCACGATCGGTGTCGTTGCGGACAGCCACACCTGGCTGTTGTATGGCAATGCGCCGCCGGCGCTGGCGGCCTTGCTCGAGGAGCAGGCGACCGAGCCGTCCAGCCTGACGAGGTCGATGTGGCCTGTCGTGAACGCGCCCAATGGGGCCCATCCAAGCGTGCACTGGGCCGGATTGGCGAACAGCGGAATGACGCTGGGATTCTGGCTTAGTGGTATCGACACGGCGTTGATCTGGTCGAAACCAGACTTGAGCTGCGCCGCAGCCCTCGAGGCGGCAAAGTTGCTGTCAGCCAGCGCGGCAGCCCTTGCGTCCTGCTCGAACATGACACGGACCGAGAACGCGGCTACCGCGGCGACGGCGAGCAGCACCACCATGAACAGCGATATGTAGCTGCGCAGGGACCAGCCACGGCCATCAGGCCAGACCGCACCCTCTCGATGGCGCTGCACCATTAGAGTTGTAGCGCTTCTTCTACTCGCGTCAAAAGGTCCAGCGGAGAAAAGGGCTTGGTCAGATAGAAATCGGCGCCGGCGATGAGGCCGGCCTCGACGTCGCTTTCCTGCGCTTTGGATGTCAAGAGAATCACTTTGGTGCCGCTGAGGCTGGGATCGGTCCTGATGGACCGGAGCACCTCGATTCCGGTTCGTTGCGGCATCTGAACGTCAAGCAAGACCAGAGACGGCCGGTGCTTCTGGACCAGTGCCCAGGCTTCTGCGCCGTCAGCCGCCTCAACGACCGCGTAGTCGTCAGACTCGATCGTGGCGTGAACCAGCAGTCGCATGCTGGGCTCGTCGTCGGCGATGAGCACAGTCCGCATGATCTGCAGCAACGCGGGGGTGCGGGTTCTCACCAGGTCACCGCGTGAGTGCCTCGGCGATGGGTAGGGCAGCGGTGATTGGGAGTGCCGCATATCGAAGGTCGAGCACTACAGGGGTTCGCGAGCGGGCCAGCAGCTGCTTTGCCGATTCGGCGTCCGAGGCTCGAATTGTCTCGAGACCGACAGCTGCAAGCTCGGCTGTGAGCTTGGCCGCGAATGGAGCCTCGCCGTCGATGATCAGCAGGTAATCAGACTTATGGATTGTTATTGCTGGCGAGCTCGGGTGGGCGACCTCGAGTTGGCCCAGTGTGAGATTCACTCGACTCAGAGCCACCTCTCAGCGCCGACGACGCGGGTGACGACCGCGCGGGCCCGACCGATCGGTACCCGGACGCCGTCTTCGTAAGACTTCTGAGGTTGTTTGAGCACGAGGCAGGCAGCCCACACGCCGAGGATGTATCCAGATGTGAAGATCGCCAAGACAAGGCCAGCCATTCCCATGTCTAGGTTCTACGCGCAGCCCATTCCGATGTCGCCATGGGGTAACACTGGACGCGTGCCCTGTATCCCTAGGGCCTGTGTACTGCTTTCCAGGTGACTACAAATTCAGAGCTCGATCAATCCCAGGCGGGCCGCGGCGATCACCGCCTGGAGCTTTGAGTGCACCCCCAGCTTTTCGATGACATGGCGGACGTGCCACTCGACGGTGTGTGGCGCTATGCCCAGGCGGCTGGCCAGCGTCGCTGTGTCGTGGCCCTCGGCGAGCTGCCTCAGGACTTCTAGCTCGCGCAGGGTGAATTGGGCGCTCAGCTGGCGGCGGGCTTGCTCGTCGGTAAATACCTTGCGTTGACGTGAGATGGCCTTGGCAAACAGCTCAACCGGGATCAATATCTCGCCGATCGCCGCCTTGCGGACCGCCTCGACTATCTGGTCGGCGGTCGCGGACTTGGTCAGGTAGGCAATCGCCCCGGCATCGATGGCATCGAGCAGGGAGGTCTCCGTCTCGTCCGCGCTGTGGAAGACGATGGCAGCCGCGGGAGCGGCGAGCTTGATGCCGGCGGCCGCAGCCGGGCCTGTGGAATCGGGTAGGCGGAAGTCCATCAGCACTACAGTCGGCTTGTCCCGCGCTGCCACCGCGGCAGCCTCATCGGCCCGGCGGGCGACCCCGGTCACCTTCAGATCCTGCTGGCTGTCGAGGATCCTGGCGATCGCCGAAGCCAGCAGCGGATGGTCCTGCACGATCAAGACACGCGTGGGGCTAAATGGATGGCTCAGCGACCACGACCTCCGGGAGGGATCCGAACAGACAAATCTGTCTAGATGTTATTCGAGTGCTATGCAATACTGCAACTAAGCGGAGCAAAGTCCATGAACAAAGTACAGATAAGTGATATTTTGCTGAGCACGAAAGAAGCAGCGCGGCTTCTCCGCGTCAGCGAGGCTTCGATCCGCCGCTGGAGCGATTCCGGCCTCTTGCCCGCCAGGCGGGTGGGCCGCCGCCGCGAACGCCGCTTCGAACGTTCCGAGCTGGAGCGATTCCTGGGCCAGGCAACAGGCAACCGGCGCGATAACCCGACGGCCACCCTGGCGGTTGGCGGTGTGTCGATTCCCCCAAGGGGCCATTTCGCCCCCATCTACAGCACGGATGAAGGCGCTCTCAGTCTCACGGTTCCGTTTCTGGCCGATGGCTTACGGGCAGGCGAGACCACGTTTCTCGTCGCCGAGGGCGAAGTCCTGCAGCGCTATTTCGCCGCGCTGGCATCCGAACCCGGGGTCGATCTTGAACAAGCCGCGAAAACCGGTTTGTTCGTGGTTCTGCGCTGGGACGGGGCGAGCGCCCAGGACGCAATCGTGACCTGGGAGAAACTCTTCCGCAAAGCTCTGGCCGCCCGCCCCGCCATGCTGCGCGTCGCCGGCGACATGGCGAGCGAAAGGCAGATGTTCCCCACCGAGGCGGAGATGATGGCGTACGAGGAGGCTTACGATCGGATGGCCAGGCGTTATCCACTTGTCACGTTGTGCGCGTACGACGCCCGGCAGTTCGGTGGCGAAACCATTCTTCGAATGCTCAAGGCCCACCCCGACATGTTCCAGCAGCACCTGGGACTCTTCCTGAGCTGACCAGCTTTCATTTTCAACCTGGCTGTTTTGGTTAGATAGAGATCGTGGCTCCCACTAACAGGCGGTCATCGGCGTCGGCTCGAGAAGACGTGCTGGACGCCGCCTACGACCTTTTCAGCCACAGGGGCGTCAGAGCAATTGGTGTCGATGCGATCATCGCTCAGGCCGGCGTCGCCAAGGCCACCTTCTACCATCACTTTCCCTCAAAAGACGATCTTGTGATCGCCTTTCTTCAGCGGCGGGAGCAGCTGTGGACGCATGAATGGTTCGAAGCCGAGGTCAACAGACGCGGCGCCACGCCACAGGCGAGGCTGCTGGCGATATTCGACGTGTTTGACGAGTGGTTCCAGCGCGAGGACTTCGAAGGCTGCCCATTTCTGCGCACGTTGTTTGAGACGTTCGATGCGTATCAGCCGCAAGAGGACTCTGTGGCGGCGGCGGCGCGGCTCCATCTTGCGAGCATCCGCGACATAGTGCAGCAGTACGCCGAGGAGGCGGGAGTACCTCAGCCAGGTGAGCTGGCTCACAAGTGGCAGATGTTGATGGCCGGCTCAATCGTGTTTGCCGGCTATGGCGACCGGTCGTCAGCGCGGGTTGCCCGCGAAGCCGGCGAACTGCTGCTGGAAGCGGCCCTGAAAGCCTAGCGTCGAGATCGAACCCCATCGATTTGGATGGGTACATCACCTGCTTTCGCAGGTCGACTAACGACTTCGCCCGGCGTATCACTCTGGTATGAGTTCGATGCACCTGCCAGCACCGCCGGATTCCAGTTGAGCCTCACCACTCGAAGCGGTATCCACAAGCGCCAGACGATCTTGATCGTGGACGACGAGCCCAACCTCCGCAATCTCGTCCACGCCACCATCGATTCCCCCGTTTACCAGGTGATCGAGGCGCGTGATGGGGAGGAGGCCTGGATCTTGATCAAGGAGCGCAAGCCGGATCTGGTCCTGCTGGATCTGAAGATGCCAAAACGCTCCGGCCTCGAGGTTCTGACCGCCATTCGAGCCGACCCCGCCTTGAGGGGCATCCAGGTCATGGTCCTCACCTCGAGCGACCAGCAATCCGATATCGATGCAGGCATCCTCGCGGGAGCCGACTACTACCTCACCAAGCCCTTCTCGCCCGCTGATCTCGTGGCCCGCGTGTCGGAGGCGATCGGCCAACGGGTGCCTTCCTGGTAGGCGCGAGGTCGAACTCATTGGCGATCCGACGAGGACCCCCGGCCGGTGCATTCGCATTGAGCCTTAAGGGAAGGTTGCCTCGGGAGGGCCTGGCGGTGCTCGGGAACTCAGACCATAGGGGCAGGCTCGGCCAGGCGCTGGCGGCACGGGTCATCGAGTCCACGCGGATGACTGCAGATGCCGCGGCCGAGGCCGGCCTTCTTGAGCTGGCCTCCCGTCGTTTCGCCAAACCGATACGCCACATTCACAATCTCGCGTCTCGTGGCGTCGCTCGTTTCCTCATCACCGGCGCGACGACCTCTGAGAAGGAACGCAACTTCATCGGCCGCCTTGGGGTTATGGCGGCGATGTACGGACTGCCGGTCGCCACGCTCACGAGGTCGTACCTCCTTTGGCGCGATAGCAACCTGAAAGTGCTGAATCAAGAGGTGCGCAGCCTGGCCACGCCACCGGACATCGCCGCCGAGGTCAGGGCGATCATCAGGTCTAGCGCCGACACCGGAATCGTTCGCATGGCGCGAGCCTACGACTATCAGATGCACCTGGTCCAGCGCCGCGAGGAGTCCATCTCCGCCGCGCTTCACGACAGCGAAACCAGGCTGCAGGCAGCGGTCGTCGAAGTCTCGAAAAAGAACGAGCAGCTCTCCGCTGCGATGAGCGAGATCTCGGTGAAGAACGTGCAGCTCAACTCGGTCAACCGGCAGCAGACCGACTTCATAACCAACGTGAGCCATGAGCTGCGAACACCGCTGGCCGGCATCCTCGGGTACACGGAGCTTCTGCTGGACGGATCGGACGGCGACCTCCAAGAAAATCAGCGCCGCGACGTGCAGGAGGTCCAGGCCGGCGGCCAGGTGCTGCTCGGTCTCGTCAACGACATTCTTGACGAATCCCAGATCGAGGCTGGAAAGATGACCCTCAAGCTGGGGTGTGTCGACCTCAAAGAGATGATCGCTTCGGTCCTTGCCAGCCTGCGGTCCCTGGCTGACCATAAGGCTCTCTTCCTTCACGCGAACGTGCTCGACGGCGTTGATGCACTAGGGGATGAGGGACGCTTGAGGCAGATCTTGACCAACCTGATCGGCAACGCGATCAAGTTCACCGACAAGGGCGGGGTCACCATCAACTGCCTTCCGTGGTCTGGCTTCTGGCGGGTGAGCGTGATGGACACCGGCATCGGGATGCCCGAAGACAGCCGGGAGCTGGTGTTCGAGCGATTCAAGCAGCTGGATCCGACGACGACACGCCGATTCGGCGGCACGGGCCTCGGGTTGGCCATCGCGAAAGGCCTGGTGACCATGCAGGGAGGCCAGATGGGCGTCGACTCCACTCTCGGCCAGGGCAGCACCTTCTGGTTCACGGTGCCGGCGTTCGCGCGACCCTGAAGCAGCGCTAAAGTCGGATCTGGGTCACCGCCATCGCATCGGCGAGCTTCCGAAGGTCGGCAACCAGCGGGTCGGTCGGGTCCGACGTAACCAGCGGACGCCCGCTGTTGGCAGCCTTGTCGAGGCTGTCCGAGTGCTGGACCACAAAATCGGGCCGCCGGCCGAGAACGCTTGTCGCAGTGTCAATGTCGATGGCGTGGGTCGTGCTGTGGTTGAGGATAAGGCGGACGCGTCGAGATGAGACGTCGAGCTTCTCGAAAAGGTCCAGGCAACCGCGGGTCGCCTTGAGCGAGGCCAACGATGCCGACGTGACCAGACAGATCAGATCGCTCGTGTCCAGGGCGGTTAACGTGCGCTCGCTGAACGATGCCGGAGCGTCAATGAGGACGTAGGCGCATGTCAGGCTCAGGCGGTCGATCGCCAGTTGAATCGCTGGGAGGGTGACCAGGTCGGCGCGCTCGGGCAGGTCTGCGCCGACTACGAGCCGGACGCTTCCGGACTCGGTGACGAAGCCGGAGAACAGGGCCTCGTCGACAACGGTTCCCGGCGCGGCTTTCAGGTCGGCGAGCGTCTGGTTCGGATGAACGTTCAGGTAAACGGCGGAATCGCCGAACTCGACATCGAGGTCTAGAAGCCCTACCGGCCGCGATGACTGAGCCGCCAGCAGGACCGCGGTGTTGACGGCGAGCGATGTGGTCCCGACGCCACCCTTGGCGTGGGCGAAGAGGATGATCCTGCCGCGATTGGCCTTCGTCGCAGCGCCGGCTGAGCGCCGGAGCATCGACTCGACCTTGGCCTCAAGGATCGCGAGCTCGAACGGCTTGGGCAAGTAATCGTCGGCGCCGACCGCATACCCGGCGAGCGCGTCGCGCGCCTCGCCCAGGTCCGAGAACATGAGGATTGGAATGCCAGCCGTCCGATGATTGCCACGGAGGCGCGATGTCAGCTCGATGCCGTTCAGCTCCGGCATGCGAACGTCGGTGATCACAAGGTCGGGAACTCGCTCGCTGACCATCTTGAGAGCCTCGATGCCGTCGCTTGCCCGGCGCACCCGATAGCCGGATCGTTCCAGGAAGCCGCCAACCATCTTCTGGATCACGCGATCGTCGTCGACGAGGACGATTTCTTCGGCGGCCATCAGGATCCCGTTCCAACGAGAGGCGTCACGTGCATGTCGTCGGTAAGCTTGGCAGCGATGGCGCGTGCCAGATCGCGGCGCGTATAACCCCCAAGCCCTGAAAGATCCTCCGAGCCATCACCCCTCATCATGGCGAGACCGGCGGCTCCAAATGCTCGGCGTGCTTCACGAAGATCGCCGGCGAGCTCTAGGGCAGCACCCAGCTGAAAGTAGGCGATGGCTACGTTCGGATCCAGGTATGTCGCCTGGCGAAATGCCCGGACAGCGGCCCGAAGATCGCCGTTGGCCGCGGCCTGGTCGCCTTCGGCAAGCAGCCCCGGAAGCCCCGGAAGGTTCGGAGCCTCACGGGTTTCCCCCTGCGATCGCCTTATGGCGGCGCGAGGAGCAGTCGCCTTGTCGAACCTGCGATAGCAGAGCGCGCCGGCCACGCTCACCGGTTCGAACAGAGCGTTCATCGGCCCAGGCGAGTCAGAGTGACCGAGGAAGAGATGTCCACCTGGTGCAATGCGCGCAGCGATGCGCTGAATACTGGCCTGCGACTCTTCACGACCGAAGTACATCAGAACGTTGCGGCAGAATACTGCGGCCGCCTCAGGGACCACGAGCTGTCCATCGGCGCGCGCCAGGTTGTGGTGCGCTATGCGCACGCTCGTTCGCAGGGAAGGCATGATCTCAAAGCCGCCGCCCTTTCGCCGCAGATATTTGTGGCGACGTGCGACAGACAAGCCCTGGATCTCGTGCTCGCTGTACTCGCCCTTCTCGGTTCGAGCGAGAGCGTGGAACGAGACATCGGTGGCGACGACGTGCCAGTTAGTGCAACCGTTCTCGTCGAGGAGCATCGCAAGGCTGTACGGCTCCTGGCCATTGCCACACCCTGCGCTCCAGACCGTTTGAGGGGAAGCTCTCTCAGCGCGTGCAAGCTGCGCGAATGCGATGAACTGCGCCTCATCCCTGAAAAAGCCGCTGTGCTGAACGGTGACCCGGTCGAGCAGCTCGTCAAACGCCGCGGGCTGGTTATCCACCATGTTTACGTACGAGTGCAATGGAATACCTGCGAGGCTGGCGCTTTCCTGAAGCAATCTCTCGAGCCGCGCGCGGCTCGCAGGCTCTGCCTTCAATCCGGCCCTGGATTGGATGAGCGCACTGGCCCGATCAAGTGGGCTCGTGGTCATTGCGCCTTCGCTTGATGCATCCGACGCGTGGAGGTCGTCCATGCAGGCGCCAGGTCATCAGCCAGCTGGCTGGTCGGGAACTCACGGCCCAGGAGACGTGAGACGGCGCTCAGCAAGCCGGCCTCGTCGAACGACGTCTTGACGATATAGCCGTCAGCGCCGGCGTCGAGGCCGCGCTGATGATCCTCGGCGCTGGCCCGAGACGAGACGATCAGGACAGGGATGTTGGTGAGTCGTGGATGTGCCCGGATGCTGCTCGTCAGCGCGAAGCCATCGACATTCGGCATCTCGAGGTCGGTCACGACGAGGTCGGCGGGCTCATCCGCCAGCATCGCAAGAGCCTCGGCACCGTCGCTTGCGGTGCGAACCGAGTACCCGCCCCGCTCGAGGATCGAACGCTGGAGCTCGCGCACCATGAGCGCATCGTCGACGACCATCACCGAAAGCTGGCGGGCCGGCCCAGCCGCCCTGTCGACGATTCTCGATGCGTGCTCGGCGATCGCGTCGCTCCGCTCGATCAACATGGGCACGTCCAGCACCAGCAGGATGGAGCCGTTAGGCTCGATGCTGGCCCCGTTAACCGCTTGCAGATCGCGAAGACGGCCGGTCAGGCCGCGCACCACCACATCTCGCTTCTGCAGCACGGTCTCCACCTGGAACGCATGAGCGCTGGTTGGCGTGCCGAGCAGAACCCACGGACCTTCTTCAACCGTGGGCAGGCCGAGGAGCGCCCCGAGATTGGAGACAGGGACGGCCAGGCCGTCGATCACCGCCAGCTTTCTTCCGCTTACGACCTGAAGGTGCTGCGCGTCCAACATCCGAATGATTCGGTGCAACGGCAAGGCAAACAACTGGCCGGCAATCGAAACGATCAGGCATGGCACGACAGTCAGGGTGATGGGCACGACGATCCGAAACTCTGCCCCGGCGCCTGGGTGGTTCACCACCTCCACCTCGCCGTGGACCGCCGCGACCGCGGTCGACACGACATCAAGACCGACGCCGCGGCCCGACTCCTCGGTTAGGACCTTGGCGGTTGAGACTCCCGACCGGAAGATCAGCTGGAGGGATTGTTGCTCGGTGAGCCTGGTGACATCCACGCCATTCTTGGCGGCAGAGGCCCGAACGGCGGCGACATCGATGCCGCCGCCATCGTCGCTGATCGCGATCACCACCTTGGAGCCCACCTGCGTCGCATGCAGGCGCACCGTCGCCTGGGGCGGCTTGCCGGCGGCGCGCCGCACCTCGGGGAGCTCCACGCCGTGTCCAACAGAGTTTCGAACCAGGTGCAGAAGGGGGGAGACGAGCTCATCCAGAACACCTCTGTCAACCTCGATGTCCTCACCAAGCATCTCCCAGCGCACGTTCTTCCCGGCGGCGCGCGCAGAATCACGCACTGTGCGATGCAGGATGGGCTCCAGGGTCGCGACGGGCACCATGCGCGTTCGCTCAGTGACCTCCTGAAGCTGGTTGATCACCTTTGTCAGCTCGCGGTATTCAGTCACCGCGTCGGGATCCAGCTGCAGCTCAGTACCGAAAACGTGTCCAACCCTCAGCTGAGCTGCGGACGCCTCGCCGACGAGGCGATTGAGCTCGTCGATTCGAGACACTGGGACCTCGAGCGTCGGCGTGCTGCGGGCCTTTCGATCCGCCGGTGCGGCCGCCCCCGGTTCGGATCTGGCCGGCGCTGCTCCTGTTGGCGATGCTGAGGCTGCGACATGGGGAGGCGTAGGAGCCGGAATCTCCACCAGGGCCACAGCTGCGACCACAGCTGCCGGCGACGCGAGAGCCGGTGCGTCCACGTGAGGAACGGGCATGGGATCGGTCTTGGCAACGGTCGTGGCGACAGAAGGCAGGGACACCGCCGTGCTTGGAAGCAGGCGCTCCAGCGCAGCCTCATCACTCGAGTCTTGCTCAGAGCCGGATGAGCTCGCAATGAGCCTGCCCAGGCCGTCGACCACAAGGAGCATCGCGTCCGTCAGCTCTGGCGTCGCCCGCCGCTTCTTCTCCCGCAGCTCGACCAGTAGGTCCTCGAGCCGGTGGGCCAGACGGCTGACGCGCATCATGCCGACCATTCCGGCGGCGCCTTTCATCGTGTGCGCTTCGCGAAAGATCGCATCGATCGCCGCTTGGTCGTCGGGGGCGGCCTCCAGCGCAAGCAGCCCGGACGCGATTCGCTCGAGGTGACCCTTGGCCTCCTCAATGAAGAGCGGGCGGAACTCGTCCTCTAGCTCGCCCGTTTCAAATCCAGCCGGCTTGTCACCAGCTCCTCGATATCGATAAGCACTACAAGGCGGCCGCCACTGCTGTAGACACCGAGCTCGCCGGGTTGCGTCCCCGGGCCGACCGGCTCTTCCAGGTCGGCCGCGATCGGCAATCCTTCTGCAGCAAGCGCGAGCATCTCGCTCTCGCCGCTCACGAGCACCGCGAATGGAGGTTCCAACAAGCTGCCGGTGCCAGTCAGCATTCCGGTGTCAAGGAAAGGGACGATCTCGCCTCTCACGTTGACCACCCCTAGCAAACCAGCGGGTGACAGCGGCACCCGGGTCACCTTGGGATGCCGCAATACCTGATGCACTGTCGCCATCGGCACCGCGAAAAATCCGTCGTTCACCGCCACCACGAGTACGCGCATCATCGGCCGTGATCCTGGCCCCAACCGTCGGCGGCCAGCTCCGCGATTTCTGCCTCGGCGGCCGCAGTCGCCGCCACCTGTTGGGCGGCGGCGGCCACGGTCCTGCTCTTGTCGGCAATGAGCTGGACGGCATGCTTGACGGTGGCGCTGGCTGCGTTCTGCTGCTCAATCGCGGGCTTGACCTTGTCGCTTTCGTCGGCCAGCGCGGCAGTCATCGCCATCCATCGCGTGAGCTGCTCGCCTCTCCTCTCGATCGCATGGACGGCTTCGGCGCTGGTCGCTTGCGCGCCTTCCGTGAGCTTCGCAATCTGTGACGCAGCGGCCATCGAGCGCTCGGCCAAGCGGCGCACCTCGTCCGCGACGACCGCAAATCCCCGGCCCGATTCCCCAGCGCGGGCGGCTTCGATGGCGGCGTTGAGCGCGAGCAATGCGGTCTGATCGGCAATATCCTTTAGCAGCTCGAGCACCATCTGGATCTCCTCCACCCGCCTGGCGTTGGCTTGAGTGCGGTCGCTCGAGGCCTGGAGATCCGTGTGCACGAGCTGGATGTTTTCGCGCAGGTCGCCTGCTTTGGTCAGCACGCCGGCAACCGAGTCTGCGATCACCGCCGAGCTGGCCGCGTCCGGTTGGGAACACACGAAGGACCCCGTAAATGGAGCTTAGAAGGCGCCCTACGGTCACCACCCATGTAGTGGCAGACGTGGTGCCGCTGAAGGTGGCTGTGGTGCATCGAGCCGAGGCCGTCGA
>DATCPU010000210.1:0-1589 GCA_036569925.1 Candidatus Dormiibacterota bacterium | reverse complement strand
CGATTATACTGGTCTTGTGTGAAGGCGAGGCCCGTCTGTGCCAGCGCCTGGGTAACTGCTCACCCCCATTGAGGTTCAGCCAGGGCGCATGACCGGCTCACCTGCGAGTGCTGCGCGTAGCGCGGCAAGAGCGGTTAGTCGATACAGGCGCCCGGTGGCAATGACGCTTGCAGCGGCAGCATAGACCTTGGCGCCCCACTCGGCACGGAAGCCACCGGTCACTTTACGGAAAATCACCGATGGCCGCAGTGCGCGCTCGCAGGCGTTGTTGGTGTAGGGCACGTCGCGTCGTGTGATGTAGCGAAACAGGTCATCGCGATCCCGCCGCATGGCGCGGAACAGACGTCGCGCGGCCGGCTTGTCAGGCACGGCTCCTGCCAGCAACCGGTCCAGCCGGCGCTCCAGATCGGCATGGTATTGCGCCAGGGTGCTGTCCTTCAGTGCGTCGCGTCGCCGGCCAATCGCCACAGCCCGCAACAACAGGAAGCGAAAGCCCAGCGCGAACCCCTCGTCGCCTTCGTCGATGGCATACGTGGCATCGCGCAGCAGATGCGCCAGACACATCTGTCGCACCGCGCCGTGGCCCAACTGTCCGCCATAGCGGTCGGCCACCCAGACCTCGGGACGCGCGCCGTTCATGAACGCGGTCACCACCGATGCCGCACGCGTGTCGGCGATCAGGTGGCAGATCGCGGTCGAGCCGAGCAGCACCCATTGCCACCAGTTCTTGCCACCGACGCGAGCAGAGGTCTCGTCCGAGCCCACCACCGGACTGGCACGCACCGCATCGGCGATCGGTGCTGCGGCGGCCAGCAACGGCGCCTCGGCGCGGGCCAGGATATTGGCGATCGCGCCCTCGCTGATGGTCAGACCGAACACTTCGGCCAACAGGCGGACGAGACGCTCGAAGCTGATCGCCTGGGTGATGTGAAGATGGATGATCAGCGCGCACAGTCCCGGCCCGAACGGCGAGCCAGGTTCGAACCCTTTCGGCGCCGGCGCCGTGACCTGCTTGCGGCAGCAAGGACAGACGCCGCGGTGGCGGTTGATGCGGGTGACGGTCGGGCTGATGGCGGGCAACTCGATGTGATCGTAGGCATGGATCTCGGGTTGGTCGGCGGAGCCGAGCGCACAGGCGCAATGCGGGCAGGTGCTCAGCGTTGCCTCGATGATGCGATCGGGATGTTCGGCCAACGCGCGGCTGACGCCGGGACGACCGCCACGGCGGGACTTCACCCGATCGGGGAGGTTTGCCTTCTGGCCCTTCGAGGGCGGCGTGCTCGAGTTGTCCGGGGTCTTGGGCGGCGCGCTGAGCCTGGTCTCCAACTCTGCAATCCGCGCCGTCATCGAAGTGATCTGCGCAGTCTGCGCCTCGATCTGAGCCGCCTGCGACAGGATCAGGCTGAACAGATCTTGCTTCGACAGAGTGTGCAGCGTGTCGCGATTCACGGTTACGGTGAATCGAGTCGTCCGTTACCGTGTCAAGCGCGATTTTTGCCAACCCCGTGGCGGTTACACATCAGGGGGGTGAGCAGTTACATTGCCACCAGTTCTTGCCACCGACGCGAGCAGAGGTCTCGTCCGAGCCC
>DATCPU010000209.1:0-3980 GCA_036569925.1 Candidatus Dormiibacterota bacterium | reverse complement strand
CAGTGCAGCTCTCGGCAGCCCCACCGAGCTGGCGCCGTTTGAGAATGCCGACATTGCGTACAGCCGGCGCGACGAGATCCGTGCCGTGATCGATCCCTACTTTCGCAAGCGGAAGACCGCGGAATGGGTCGAGCTGCTTCGAGCCCACGACATTTGGTGCGCCCCGGTCAACAACTTGACCGAGACCTTCGACGATGTCGCTGTGAAGCACATCGCGCCTGTGCTCGAGTTCGAGCACCCGCGCGCGGGGCGCGTTCGGGTGCTGAAGCATCCTGTGCGGTACAGCTCTGGCGAAGCGACCTTGCGAAGGCCGCCACCTGAGCTGGGCGAGCACACTGACGAGGTGCTGGGCGAGCTCGGGTTCAGCGCCGTCGAGATCGAGGCCATGAAGCGAGACCACGACGTCTAACGCACGGCCCGGGCTCGACTGGTAGCAGGGGCCGGGCGTCGAGCCCGAACCCCTGCTTTTACAAGTCGATCAGCTGGCGCTTACGGCGCCGATCCAGGTTCCCCAGTTGCGTCCGTTCTGAGGCGGCCCGAGGTTGAGCTGGTTGGCGTACTGGCCGGCCACCCAGATGGTGCCGGAGCCGTCGAATGAGGCCGCCGAGAAATCGCCCCAACGACACACCGGAATGGCCGTCCCGCATAGCGACGGGCGGTAGTTGGTGTCGCCGGCTTTGAGAAGCGTGCCGGCACCGTGGAACTGGCCGTGCTCGCCGGACACGATGAAGCGGGTTTCCGGGAAGACGGAGCTGCTCATACGGTCGAACAGCATGACCACGTTGCCCTGACTGTCGGGCATCAGCGCGGGATAAGCGGCTGCCGCATCGCCTGAGAAGTTGTAGTAGCCGGTGCGAGCTGATACGTCCCTTCCGAGGCTCACGCGTGCCCATTCGATGCCAGGCACGACCTGGCTGCCGTTGTCGAGGGCGGTTTCCCACGCCCCGTAGAGGACTCCTCCACGGACCATCGGGGTAGCGCTGATACGCAGGTCTGAAGCGTCGATGCACTGGTTGCAGCTCGGCTGGTCAGCCGGCGGGCTGAACACGAACGGCTTGGTCGGGACGAGGGTGAACGAGAGCTTGGGCGCGCCGCCCCCGCTGTCGTGCCCGATGGGGTTGGTCATCCGCCACAGGCCCAGCCCGGAGCATGAGTCGGCAGCGCCGCCGCCGAAGAAGCCGCAGAAATGCCCGGTCATCGGGTCGGGGCCGTCCATCGTGTCGGCGAAGGGCTCGCCCGGACCGCCGCTTCCGTCAAGGTTGAGCGCCGGGTTCAGGGTGTCGGCGAGCAGTGGTCCTGTCGCGGCCGTGTTTCCAGGACCGGTGACCTTCATGTTGAAGAAGCCGTCGGCGGTGAAGCCTGCCTTGCCGCGCTCCATCTTCGACTTGTTGGCCTCGAAGATCTCGGCGTAGAAACCGCCGTTCAGGCCGGTGCTCGGACCGAACATGTTGGCCGAGAAGTACACAGCGTCATCGTTGAGGCCGATCTGGGTGAAGTCAGCACCAAACTGCCCATCGAGCGACATGTTGAATTCGTAGACGTTCCACTTGCCGCGGGGATCGCTGGTCTGGCTGACTGCTATGTAGTAGACGGACTTGAAGGGGCAGTCAGGCGCAATGCCGAGGGCGTTCTCGACCTGCAACATTGCCGCCCAAAACCGGTTGTCGATCGGGTCGTAAAGCGCACGAGGATCGCTCAAGAAGGGCTGGCTCAGGTGCGCCGTGTCGCATGGCGTCCCATCGGCGTTGGTCACGTTTGGTACCCCAAAGAAAGTCTGCGCGCTGACCGGCCAGCCGGCCTGGACGTGTCCTGTCGGGCTCAGCACCTCGAACTGCGTGTTGACGCCCTGGAGGACGAACCTGGTCGAAGCCGCGATTGCCATGTCGGGCGGGTTGCAGCCGGGGCCGAAATACGAGCAGGTCGTGGCGGAAGACTGCTGGCCGATGAAGCTGGCCTTGGCTCTGGCCCCGCCCTCGCCGGACTGGTTGGCCGGGGTGGCTAGCTTGGCCGAGCCGGCAGCAGAAACGGCATTGGTGTTGTCGCTCAGCGGTCCTGCCGAGTTGCGGACGACGGAGTTCTTGCCGAACTTGTTCAGGCGGGGAAGCTGGCGGCTGTCGGTGCCGGCCGACCGCGTCGCTGAGTCTTCCGGCCGCTGCGCCGGAGATACCGTGTAGTGAGCCACAAGCTGGGAGACGGCGGGTTGCCAGCTGGCCGTGACGCCATTGTTCCCTTCGCCCGTCGAGGCCAGGCCTGCGACTGTGAATCCGGTGCTCAGCGCCCCCACCAGCGCCGCGGCAGAGCCGGCGGCTATAGCGGTGACGAAACGCCTGCGTCTTGGCATACCCCACACCCTCCGTGTTCCAAAGCCGACGCCGAGAATCGGATGGATACTAAGGGCAGACCGATCAACCTGCAATAGGTGATCTGGGTCGCCTGCTACGCCTGGTCGGGGTTCGGAATCATGACGTCGCGTACGAGGGCGTCGAGCTCGGCGCAAGCCCCGATGAACTGGCGCAGCGTGCGCCGTGTCGGCCCGAACTCGTCGAATTCGTCGACTGTGATCCCGTCCTCCGAATAGGCGCGCCGGAAGTCGGCGAAGTTGGCCTGCAGCTCTTCGACGACGCTGGGGTCAACCGGGTCGTCGATGCGCGACTTGACCTCGATGCCGCTGGCGTTCAACCGCTGCTGCCATGCGTATGGGGGAGAGATCACCGCGTCGGCGCCGATCAGCTCGCTCCAGTGCATGTGGTTTCGGAAAGCCGCGGCGAGAAGTCTCAGCCGGTATCCACGCTCGCGATAGAGCTGGTAGGCCTTCTTGACAACGGCCACCCCTGCCCATTCGGTGCAGCCGGGATCCACGGACAGGCCCTCCCGCTCCATCACGACCTTGAGCCAGTCGTCGAGCCGGCCGACCATGATGGTGCATACGGGGCCCATCGCGGAGACGTCCTTGCCCTCGGCCTCCCGGCGCCGCAGGCCTCGCTCCACCGCTTCCGCCACGGCGACGGCCTGGGGGAGGGTGAACGACACGGTCGCGTTGATCGTGATCCCGCGGTAGGTCGCCTCTTCGATCGCCGGGATTCCGGCACGGGTCACCGGGATCTTCACGATCATGTTCGGGGCGAGGCGGTTGAAAGCGGTCGCCTGTTCCACGATCGCGGCGGTGTCGCGGTAGAAGCGGGGGTCCGTCTGGATGGAGAGACGTCCATCGCGTCCCTTGTGCTGCCTGAAGGCCGGCTCGAGCAGCTTGGCCGCCAATACGGACAGCTCCTCGATGAGCTTCCAGCCGATCTCGTCCTCGGTAGCGGCCGGCATCTCGCGAATTAGGCTTTCGATCCGAGGCCTCCAGGTCGCCATATCCTTCTTAAACACGGACACCGCGATCACCGGGTTGCACGTGGCTCCGACCGCACCATCCTCGATCGAACGTGTGAGCTCATCTACGTCGGCCGAATCGTTCCAGAGCCGTGTGGGCGTTGTTTGCGTCATCTGGTGCAGGAGGCTCCTGTAGGTCACCCGATGGGGGGAGGCGCTCATCGTTCCCTCATCCTGCCACGCCCGCCGCGCACGGGGGCGCCCAAAAAGGGGTGGCGCGGGGTCACTTAGTTGGGCCAGATCCCCATGCGAAGCCAGCTCGAATATTTGGCCGCGTTTGGATAGTCGATCGCGATGAAGTCCGCGGCGACACGCTCAACGTCGTACGAGACTCTTCTGTGCTGGATGTTTTCGCCCTCGACGATCACGTAGGCTGCACGTGGATCGCCATCCAGAGAGAGGCTGACGCTCCCGCTGTTGATGACAGTGATCCCAGAGAGGCGGCGGACGAACGGATGATGGATGTGGCCGTAAACGGCGACCGGGACGCCCAGCGCGCCGTATGTCTCTTGCATCTGGTCATCCGGGGCGTCGTGCTCGACGATCGCCCAGCAGTCGCCGGGGACGGCGTGAACCAGCCCGATGTCGCCGCCGCGCCACTCCAT
>DATCPU010000208.1:0-6190 GCA_036569925.1 Candidatus Dormiibacterota bacterium | reverse complement strand
CCGCCTGCACCTCGGTCGCCATATCCGCCAGCTTCAGCTGGATCGCCTGGAACTCCGCGATGGGGCGGCCGAACGCATGGCGGTCACGCGCGTAGGCGAGCGAGCGGTCGAGGCTTGCCTGCGCCACGCCGACGGCCCTGCCGGCGATGTTGACTCGGCCGAACTCGAGGGCCGACAGCGCCTGCTGAAGACCTTGACCCTCCTCGCCTCCCAGCAGGTTCTCGACCGGCACCCGACAGTCGGTGAAGAAGACCTCCGACGACTCTGGTCCCTTGTAGCCCAGCTTGTCGAGGTCCTTGCCGACCGTGAAGCCAGGCGTCCCCTGCTCGATCATCAACACGCTCATGCCTCGATGGCGTGGCTGCGCGTTGGGATCGGTCTTGACGAGCACCGGGAGAGGATCAGCGTGCCGCGCGTTGGTGATCCAGGTCTTCGACCCATTGACGACATACTCGTCGCCCTCGCGCTTCGCCACCGTGGCGATGCCCTGAAGGTCACTGCCTGCCTGAGGCTCGGTCAGCGCGATGCCTGAACGGCGCTTGCCGGTGGCCAGGTCCGGCAGCCAGCGGTCGCGCTGTTCCGGGGTGCCGAACTTGGACAGCATCAGCGTGGCCAGCGAGTGCGAGCCCAGGATCCCGGCCACGCCCATCCACGCTTTCGAGATCTCCTCGAAGACGAGGGAGTACGAGACTGCGTCGATCGCGATGCCTCCGTATGCCTCCGGCACCAGCATCCCGAAGAGGCCCATCGCCTTCATCTCTTCGACGATCTCTTCCGGGTAACGGCCGGCCAGCTCCCACTCACGGGCGACGGGGCTGATGCTCTTGCGGGCGAAGTCCCGCATGAGGTCGCGGAAGGCGGCCTGCTGCTCCGAGAGCTCAAAATCCATCGGCTAGCCCTTCGGCGCTTTCGCGCTCGATCTCTTATATATGAGAGCCGTCCGCCTGAAGGAGATCACCTCGGTGCCGTCCTGATTGAAGCCTGCCGTGCGGACTGTCACGATGCCGACGTTCGGCCGCGATCGCGATTCGCGAATCTCAAGCACCTCCGAGCGTGAGTGAATGGTGTCCCCCTCGAACACCGGGTGAGGCAGGCGTACCTCGTCCCACCCGAGATTCGCCATCACGTTCTGCGACACGTCGCTGACGCTCTGCCCCGTCACCAGCGCGAGCGTGAGGCAGCTGTTGACGAGTGGTTTGCCGAACTCCGTCTGCGCAGCGTATTCATGGTCGAAATGAATCGGCGCCGTGTTCTGGGTGAGCAGTGTGAACCAGATGTTATCGGTGGTCGTGATCGTCCTGCCGAGCGCGTGCTCGTACACATCCCCGACTTCGAAGTCCTCGAAGAAACGTCCGCGCCATCCCTCTTTGACCGTCATCAGGTTTCGCCGAGATCATGGCACGCCGACGATTGGCGCATCCGGTACGACGGTGTGAAGAGTGTGGCGCGCCAATCCGGTCCAGGTTCTAGGATTCGGTGACCTCGACCGCACGCATGGGGAGTGGACCAATGGCTCGTCGATTCCGATTCGGCATCTGCACTGACCAGAACATGACCTGGGAGAAGAACGTCGAGCGCTGGCAGCTGTTCGAGCGGCTCGGATTCGAGAGCGCATGGGTCTGCGATCACCTGGTTCAGCCCAGCCGCCCGCAAGGCCCGTACTTCGAGGCGTGGTCGTTGCTGGCCGGGCTTGCCGCGCGGACTGAGAAGATCCGGATCGGAGTGCTGGTGACCTCCAACACCTTCCGCCACCCATCCGTCCTCGCCAAGATGGCAGTCACTGTCGACCACATCTCCAACGGCCGGTTGGAGGTCGGGCTGGGAGCCGGATGGTACGAGCCGGAGCACGAGATGTTCGGAATTCCCTTTCCGGAGACCCGTGAGCTGGTCGCGCGTTTCCGCGAGGCAGTCCAGGTCATCGACCGCCTGATGCGTGAGGACACCAGCTCCTTTGCAGGCTCCTACTACCAGCTGAATAACGCCCGGTCACGCCCGCCCAGCATCCAGAAGCCACGCCCCCCGCTCGTGTTAGGCGCGTTCGGGCCGAGGATGCTCAAGATCGTCGCCACGTACGCGGACACCTGGAATGCGTTCGGGACCCCAAAGGAGATGAGGGAGCGCAACCAGATGCTCGATGGCTACTGCCGCGAGATCGGGCGCGAACCGGACACGCTGGACCGGTCCCTCTATTACTGGGTGCCGACCACGGACGCTGATCCTTGGGCTTCGAAGGACGCGTTTTATAAGGTGATCAATCCTTACGTCGAGGCCGGCGTCAACCAGTTCATCATCGACCAGCCTCGCGACGATCAGCTCGACATGCTGGAGTGGGTCGCGGCCGAGGTGCTGCCCCAATTCGCGCTCAAGGCGCCGCATACAGTCGAAATGGCGGCGGCCGGCCAGATCGATACGTCGGATTGGAAGAAGCCCCAGGACCACCTGTAGGGGCGATCAGACCTGCAGCGTCTTTCTGGCCGCCGTGAGCACGCGCTCCAGCGACGGCAGGTAATAGTCCTCGAGGGAGGCGGCCGGGTACGGTACGTCGAACGCCGCCACCCGGGCGACCGGCGCGTCCAGGTCGTAGAAGACCTGCTCCATGAGGGTCGCGACGACCTCTGCCCCGAAGCCCGCGGAGAGTGGGGCCTCGTGCACCACCACGCACCGGCCGGTGCTTGCCACTTCTTTGCAAAGCGTCTCCACGTCGAACGGCACAAGGGTGCGCAGGTCCAGCACAGACGCCGAGACGCCTTCCTCCGCCAGGCGGTCCGCCGCCCGGAGGCAGAGCTCGACTGCGGCGCTCCACGCCACCAGCGTGATGTCCGTGCCCTCGCGCACCACTGCCGCCTTTCCAAACGGAACCGTGTACGCACCGTCCGGCACCTCAGAACGTCCCACCCGATAGAGCCGGTCTGGCTCGCAGAAGAGGACCGGATCCGGGTCGCGGATGGCCTCGAGAAGCAAACCCTTGGCGTCATAAGGGTTGGACGGCATGACGATCTTGATCCCCGGCGTCTGGACAAAATGCGCCTCCACGGCATCCGAGTGGAACTCGGGGCTGCGGATTCCTCCCCCAAAGGGAGCGCGGATCGTGACCTGGCAGTGGTACCTGCCGCGTGAGCGCTGGCGGTACTTTGCGAGCTGAGGACCGAGCTGGTGGAAACCCTGGGCGCTGAAGCCGAGGAACTGGATTTCGGCCACCGGCACCATGCCCGCCAGGGCGAGGCCCAGCGATGCGCCGATGATGCTTGCCTCGGCGAGTGGCGTATCGACGACACGCGCGCTGCCGAAGCGCTCCACCAGCCCGCTCGTCGTGCGAAATACGCCGCCCAGCTTGCCGACGTCCAGCCCGAGCACCATGACTCGGGGGTCGCGCTCCATCTCCTCGGCGAGACAGTTGTTGATCGCCTCGACGATGTTGCGCTGCGGCATGTCAGTCTTGCGGCTCGGCCAGCAGCTGGGCGCGCTGCTGAACGACGCGCTCCGGGAGGTGCTCATAAACGTTGTCGAAGAGGTCCCCTGGACCCGGGACTGGGGCGGCCATCGCCGCCGCGAGAGCCGCGTCGATCTCCTGTCCGAGCTCCTCGGTCATCCTGGCCTCATGGCTCGGATCCCATAGGCCCAAACCGGCCAGGTACTTCTGGACCCGCTCGATCGGGTCCCGCCGGCGTGCTGCCTCGTACTCCTCCGGATTGCGGTAGCGCGACGGGTTGTCGGTCGTGTTATGGAACCCCATGCGGTAGGTCACTGCCTCGATGAGGGTGGGGCCGCCGCCCTTTCGAGCGCGCTCAACGGCGGCCACTGCCACGTCGTAGACCGCCATCACGTCATTACCGTCGACTTCGACGCCCTCGAAGCCGTAGCCGGCCGCGCGAAGCGCGAAGCTGGAGGTCGCGGACTGGACCCGGCGCGATGTCGAAATCGCCCACTGGTTGTCCTGGAGAAAGAAGACGACAGGGGCATTCGTCACGCCGGCCAGGTTGAGCGCCTCGTGGAAGTCGCCTTCGGACGAACCCCCGTCGCCGATGTACGTCAATACCACGGCATCCTCACCGCGAAGGCGAAGCCCCCAAGCCAGGCCCGTCGCGTGCGGCAGCTGAGCCGCGATGGAAACCTGGCTCGGCAGGACTCTGACTCCATCCGGGATCCGCGCCGGCGCGATCTTGCCGAGGTAATTGGCCGAGATGACCTCGAGCGGAATACCGTGGTGGACGCTCGCCATGACCTCGCGATACTGCGGAACCATCCAGTCACGGGCTGGATCCACCGCCATGGCGGAGCCGATGATCGACGCCTCCTGACCGGTGCCGGGCGAGTAGACGCCGACCTGGCCCTGCCGCTGAAGCGCAATCACGCGCTTGTCGTACAGGCGCGATTTCATCATCCACCTCAGGGCGTCGATGAGGAACTCCTCGTCCATGAGGGACTTCACGCCGGCGACGCGGGTCCCCTCCGCGGTCAGCACGGAGTGACGCTTCTGCACGGCGCTATTCTTGCTCACCCTTCTGATCCTGACCCGACACCGCCGCCAGGATTTCTGCCGCTGACAGTCCGTTCAAGCCAAGGTTCTTGAGATTGCGGCCGATCCCCCAATAGTCGATGCCGGTCAGCGCGGAGGACATCGTGATGACGCTGTCGGTGATCGGAGTGTCCACGCCCACCACGTCGCCCAGCGCCGCGAACGTCACCGACGCACATGACAAGTCCTGGCTCAGGAAGCGATACCCAAGGCTCCGCGGGCGCGGGCAATGCTTGTAATGCGTGATGGCCAAACGCTGGATCGTCTCGTACAGCGAATCCTCTCGGACGCTGTAGGTATGGAAGATCCAGTCGTCCACGGGTTCTGCCGGTATGCCGTAGGCGCGCGAGACTGCGATTCGCTCATTGTCGAGCGCAACCGCCAGCCGAATCACACTCGGCGTGAAGCCGTCGGTGTAATGGTGGTACTCGCGATCGCTCTCGACAAAGCCGACGTTCGTGACCATTGGAGCGACGTGGAGAACTGCCCCAAGGTCGGAGAACGCCGTGTGCAAGATATTCGGCGCCGCCTCGGCCATGGGGAAGGCCTCGCCGATCATCGCCATGACGGCATCGTTGCGCGTGGCCGGCAAGGCTGCCATCTGCAGCGATTCCTTGCTCGTGGTCAGCAAGACCGAGTCCGGTGCCAGCACCGTCATCATGTACGGGTAGCCATCGAATTCGGCAACGTCCACTTGGGCGCGACACCCGGCCAGCGCCAGTTCGTTGCGGACAAGTAGCGCCCCACCCGCGTTCCCCTGGATCAGCAGGATCAGCTGGCCATCGACGAGCAACGGCGCAAGGTCACGTGCCACCTGCGCATGCTGGGTTCCCCACGTGCAGACGATGACGACCTCCGCGCCTCGCACCGCCGTCTCCAGTTCTGTCGTGGCGGTCTCCACGGGAGCGAAGTCCTGCTTTCGACCCTTGACCTTGATTCCGCCGTTCAGCCCGATGTCGCGGATCTCATCTTCGTTGATGTCGTGCACGCGCAGTCGGTAACCCGCCAGCCCAAGCTCCGCGGCCAGGCCCTTGCCCCCCATTCCCATGCCCACCACTACCCAGGGTCCGCGTCGATCTGTCATGTGTTGTTCGTCTCCTCAGGCGCGAGCCCGGCGCAGCCTCCATTAAATCCAGGGCACTTCAGCAGCCGCCAAGCGCCGACCCAACTGTAACGACCATTACAATTCGATAGGTGCACAAGAAGGAGCACGGTGCCGAGACCCCACCTTCGGGGTCCAAGGTGATCGCCGCGGCGCTGCCCGGCCGTCCACACCGGATTCGCCGACGCTCTTCGATCACAGCCGCAGATGCCGGCCTCCTGAGTGACAGTGCAAGGGATTTGCGTAAGCTCAGCGGCCCTCTCCCCGAACCGATGGTGCCGCCTCTTTCGCCGCTTGAGAAGGGCCACACCCGGGGAGCACACGAGTGACTGTCGCGGCAGCGGAAGAGCTCTGCTACCTCTCGATCCACCGACTCCGCGAGTTATACCGGGCTGGGTCCCTGTCCCCCGTCGACGTGCTCAATGCAGTGCTGGATCGTACCGATCGACTCAACGGACAGATCAACGCTTGGATCTCGATGAGACGCGAGGCTGCAATCGAAGAGGCTCGATCTGCCGAGGCAGCTTTTCATCGGGGCGATGACCTCGGTGCACTTGCGGGCATCCCGGTGG
>DATCPU010000207.1:0-2633 GCA_036569925.1 Candidatus Dormiibacterota bacterium | reverse complement strand
GCATATCGCTCACTGTCACCCTCAGCCGAGGTCGGCGGCGACGTCCGGCCCAGCCGGTTTGGTCTCGGATCGGCGGCGAGCTGACTCTGCATATCGCTGTCGGCCTTCGGTCTGACCTCATGCGGTTGTGTCGCTCGCCGCCATCCGAGGACCCCGGCTTGACCTAATAGGAGCGTGGCACCGCCCCGAGTGAGGTTCGTCAGCCGGAGGTCCGTTCGAAGGCAACGACCAATCGAAGGGACAGACCAGATGATCATGATCGGAGCGGATACCCACAAGGCCACCCACACCTGCGCCGCAGTGGCCGCGGCAACCGGTCAGCTCACCGGCGAGCTGACCGTGGCGGCGAGGAAGCCGGGCTTCGCGGAGCTGCTCGCCTGGGGGCGGGGCTCGATGCAGAGCGGGTCTGGGCAATCGAGGACTGTCGCCACGTCTCCGGAGCGCTGGAGCGCTTCTTGGTCGCCGCGGGGGAGCGGGTGGTGCGAGTTCCCCCGAAGCTGATGGGCCAAAAGCCGCCGCGGCGAGCGCAGCGCCGGCAAGTCGGATCCGATCGACGCCCTCGCAGTCGCCAGGGCCGCTCTGCGCGAGGGGCCCGAGACCCTGCCGGCCGCACACCTCGACGAGGCCGCCTTGGAGCTGAAGCTCCTGCTCGACCATCGTGAGGACATCGTCAAGGCCCGCTCCGCGGACCAGCAGCGGCTGCGCTGGCACCTGCACGACCTCTGGCCCGAGCTGGAGTTGCCGGCGGGCTGCCTTGACCGGCCCACCTGGCTCGATCGCCTCGCTCGCAAGCTGGCCCGCGCCGAGCAGAACGCTCGCGTGAGGGTTGCCCGCGAGCTGGTGGTCGAGATCCGCCGCCGCGCTCGCAGGGCCAAAGAGCTCGAAGGCGAGATCGCGGCTCTGGTCTCCTGCCGGGCGCCCGAGCTGCTGGAGCTCAAGGGCTGCGGCACGCTGATTGCCGCCAAGCTCGTGGCCGAGACCGCGGGCGCGGCCCGCCTTGCAAGCGACGCCAAGTTCGCCCGGCTGGCCGGAGTCGCTCCGGTGCCCGCTTCCTCAGGCAAGCGCATCCGCCATCGTCTCGACCGCGGCGGCAACCGACAGCTCAACTGCGCCCTTCACCGGATCGCCGTCTGTCAGGGACGCGTCCACCCGCCGGCGCGGGAGTTCCTCGAGCGAAAGCAGGCCGAGGGGAAGTCCAGGCGCGAAGCCCTGCGCTGCCTCAAACGCCACCTGGCCCGCCGGGTCTGGCGGCTGTTGATCGATTCTGAAATTGGTCAATCCACAAGCAACCCCGTTGACCCTCAGAGAGGCTCCGTGGCGCCGCAGATTGCGGCGGTCGCTTGACATAGGAGCAACCGCATATACCTGCGTATCCGCGGCAATGCGCCTGCACACTGAGCGGGCGCTGAGTCCGGCTAATTCCCTGCTAATGACGGCCTTCTAAAGCGGCAGCCCAGATTTCGTCAGCTTGAATCGCACCCAGGAGGTCGGCGGTTCGAATCCGCCTAGCTCCATCTACGACACCCCCCTGCAAACGGGCAACTTCGCTCTCCAGAGGGAAACTTGAACCATCCCCACCCATCCCCCGCATTTGGGGATCTAGATGTCCTACCCACGGACGTTGTGAACGCGGTCGATCGGCGACCGGTCTCCCAAAGAGCTGTGCGGGCGACGCCGGTTGTAGTAGCGAAGGAAGGATGGCAGGGCCCTGGTGCGCTCGACGGAATTGGGCCAGGAGTGGGCGTAAGCCCACTCCCTCTTCAGGGTCTGGATAAATCTCTCCACCTTGCCGTTCCAGCGCGGCGTATAGGGCGGAATCAGGATGTGGCGGGTGCCGTGCGCAGCGAGCTGATCGCGGAAGGCATTTGAACGGCGATAGGCGAAGGCGTTGTCGCTCATCACCGCCTCGGGCGCCTTCGCCCTGGTCGCGATGCTGCTCGACGTAGGCGTAGCGACTGTGGTCGTCGATCACGCAGTGCAGGTAGACGTAGCCCACTCCGGCCCGCTTCTCGGCTCCGGTCAGGTCCCGGACGCCGGTGACCGCATGCCCGGGGCGATTGAAGCGCGCCAAGCGGGCGACGTCGACGTGAAGTAGGGCTCCCGGCTCTGCCCACTCATAGCGGCGGTAGGTCTCCCTGGCGCCCTTGCGTTGCCGTGAGAGCCCGTGGCGGTGAAGCACCTTCCAGGTCGTCGAGCGAGCCCGGCGACAGATTCCCGCCAGGCGACCGGGGCCAAGGTTGGTCTGCCGGCGCGCCCGCAGGATCGGAGCCTCTTCGGCAACCGTGAGTCGGCGCGGTTGGCGATGAGGCCGCGAGGAGCGATCGAGCAACCACTTCCCAGAGCTCCGCTGCTCCTCGTCGGCCAAGCGCCAGCGATGCCACCAGCGGTGGGCCGTGGCTGGCGCCACGCATAAGGCGGCAGCTGCCGCCTTCTGCGTCCTCCCCGACTCGATCGCTTGCACCAGCACGAACCTGCCCGCTGGTCCGAGAGCAGCGTTACGGATGAAAGTCAAGTCCACTTCGCGGTAGGCACCTCCATTTGCAAAAGTTTCCGGTGGGCGTCGGTTGACGACCGAGCTAAAGCGCAGGCTCTGGGGCTGAGTCCTGCCGCGCTGCTTGCCCCGTAGAGGGCCT
>DATCPU010000206.1:0-3021 GCA_036569925.1 Candidatus Dormiibacterota bacterium | reverse complement strand
GCCAAGCCGGCCGCCAACTCGACGACAGTGATTCAAATCGCGGGTGCCGGCTCAGGCGCCTCGTCAATACCTGCCGATGCCGTTGCCGTCATGGGCAACCTCACCGCGACTGCCTATACCGGCCCTGGCTTCCTTGCCCTGTCGCCTGCCGGGGTCACAGTCGGCACGTCCAGCGTCAACTTCATCACCGGTCAGGGCGCCATCGCCAACGGCTTCATCGTGGGCTTGGGCACGGGCCTGACCAACGGCGGCAAGATCCAGGTCAAGGTCGCCGGCCACGCCAGCCACTTCCTGGTCGACATCACCGCATACATCCAGTAACTGGCGATTAGCCTGAAGCGCCGACTCAGGCGCTTCAGGCTCTTGGTTCGTCTGAAGGCCCAGCGCCGGCGCGTGCCTTGGCTCGCCACGGCCACATGCGCGTGGCCGCGATCAGCATGAAGACCCCGAAGATCCCGCCCAGCGCCCTCGCGGGCAACCAGAGCGCCAGCGCAGATCCGATGAGTGCCGCCGGCACTCCCACCACGGCCATCCACGATGCTGCGCGTACGTCCACGTCGCCGTTCCGGTGGTGAGTCAATGCGCCGATCGCGGCGGTGGGGAGCATCGCAATGAGCGACGTGCCCTGGGCGACGCGCTGCCCTATGCCGAATCCAAGCGCCAGCAGCGGCACGACCAGGATTCCCCCGCCGACGCCGGTGAGGCCGCTTATCACTCCGATCAAAAAGCCGCCGGCCACCATGAGGGCGTAGTCACCCGCCTCGAACGTCGCCGCGGTCCCGATAAGGTGCGGCGCCGTCCCGAGCAGCACGTCGTAGAGCTCCTTGAGGCCGGCACCGAACAGCAGGATCGCCACGATCACTTTGAGGGCGCGGTCAGGAACCCTCTGCGACGCTAGCGAACCAACGACCGCCCCAAGCACGCCGCCGACCGCCAGGAAGAAAGCCACGCCGAGGTCGGCCTGGGGTGAGCTCGAACCGAAGTAGTACGTCGCCCCGGCGACGATCGCGATGGGAAGGATGGCTGCGAGCGACGTGCCGATCGCCCGATGCTGGTCTCGCTTCGCCCAGAAGACCTGAAGCGGCACGAGAACAAAGCCGCCTCCAAGACCCAGCAGGCCGCCGGCCAAGCCCGCCACTCCTCCGATCGCGGCGTCGCGGCGTGGATTCGAGACCTGCTGAGGGGGGACGTCCCCCCTTGAGGCGGCGGGCCTGGCGGAGCCAGATCCCGGCGCACCCCCTTGGTCGCCGATCAACTGCTCACGAGAGGCGGCCAACGTACAGATTCACCACCTCCGCATCATCCAGCAGTTCCTTGCCCGGTCCCTCCAGCCGATTCTGCCCGAGCACCAGGACATATGCCCACTGGGCATGCCTGAGCGTCTCACGCGTGTTCTGCTCGATGACGAGCACCGCAACACCGGTGGATCGGATCTGTTCGATGCGCTCCCAGATGAGTCCCTGGAATTTTGGTGCCAGGCCGGCGCTGGGTTCGTCGAGGATGAGCACCGCCGGATCGACCATCAAGCCTCGCGCCAGGGCGAGCATCGTGCGCTGGCCGCCGCTGAGCGCGTTGGCTTTCCGATGCGCCGACGCGGCGAGATCCGGAAAGAGACTGAAGAGTTGCTCGACCCTCTCGCGCACGCCCCCCTTTCGGCTGTAGCCGCCCATGTCCAAGTTCTCGCGGATGGTGAGCTCGGGGAAGACGTTCGCGACCTGTGGCACGTAGGCGAGGCCCCTGGAGACTAGCCGTTCGGCAGGTTGCCCGGTCACGTCCACGCCCTTGACTTTCACGGTGCCGGCGCTTGGCCGGATGAGACCGGCGATTGCCTTCAGGAGCGTTGATTTGCCGGCACCATTGGGGCCGACGACCGCTGTGATGGCGCCCCGCTTGGCAACCACCCCGACGCCGTCGATGACTGGTGGACCACCGTATCCGGCGGTCAGCCCAACCACTTCGAGCGCAGGCGCGTCGTCGGTCACCTGACCTGCTCGCCCAGGTATGCGTCGACGACATCCCGGTTCGATCGCAAGGACTCGAAAGGACCTTCGGCGATGACAGTTCCCTGCGCCATCACGATCACGTGCTGGGTGACTCGCTCGATGAAAGGCAGATTGTGCTCGACGACGATGACAGAAGTGCCCGCAGCAATGAAGCCCTCGATCGCGACGGCCATGCGCTCGCCCAAAACTGGGTTCACACCGCCCATGGGCTCGTCGAGAATCACCAGCTCGGGAGAGGCCATCCTGATGCGGGCGAACTCCACGAGCCGCTTCTGGCCGCCGCTCAAATTGCCGGCGCGCTCGTTGCGCAGACTAGCCAGCCCGAACTCGTCGAGGATGTCACGCGCTTGACTCAGCTCGTCTTCGGCCTTCGCGCGCTGCGCTCGCCGGGGTCCGGTTACCGCGCCGAGGAATCCCTCGCGGCCCGGATCCCATCGCGCCATTACCACGTTCTCCAGCACAGTGAGACCCGGCCATTCGCGCGGGGACTGGAAGGTGCGGATCAGACCGAGGCGCGAGATCACATGGGGAGGGTGCCCCTGGATCTCACGGCCCTTGAAGAGCACGGTCCCGCTGTCGGGCAGCTTGAAGCCGGAGACCAGGTCGATGGCGGTGCTCTTGCCCGCGCCGTTCGGTCCTATGAGACCTGTCACCTGTCCCATGGGCGCCTCGAATGAGCACGCGTCGACGGCGATGACGCCCCCAAACCGCTTTGTCAGCCCTCGTACCTCGAGAGCAGGCCCCGGTGTGGTCTGGCTCACGCCGTCAACGGTTCAGGTTCGATGACAGCTTTCTCCACCTGGCGGTCGACGAACCGGCGCTCCGGAAGCAAACCCTGCGGCCGGAAGCGGAGAAAGAGGACGAGGACCAGGCCGATGATCGCTCCGCGCATCGCGAGCAAGACCTGAGGATGGAGCGTGTTGAACGTGCCAAGCCCTGGCAAGTCGGGCAGGAAACGTGTGGATTCCTGCACGAGCAATCCCATGATCAACACCCCCAGCGTGACGCCCCGGATATT
>DATCPU010000205.1:0-2428 GCA_036569925.1 Candidatus Dormiibacterota bacterium | reverse complement strand
GTCTTGACGTGGAGGAGACCGAAGCCAAGGCATCTACGCAGGTCGTAGAGCCGTCGGAGGCGCTGTCATGGCTCCGCGACCTGCCTGCCCTGTGGGCGGCTGCGGACGACTCAGGACGCCGTCTCCTGACCGAGGCGTTGTTCGAGAAGGTCGAGGTTCTCGGGGTGCAGTCCGTCACGATCCACCCGACGCCAGAAGCCGATGCACATGGCTGGTCGGACGCGTTCGGAGCTGAACCGCTGCTCCTCAGCTTAGGCGGGAAAGTAAGTACGGATGGTCGGGGCGAGAGGAGTCGGCCCGACGGCCTACGGATGATCGTGCGAGTAATTGGGCCGGATGATCGGGGTCGTGCGTCGATCGTAGCCTGATCGTCCCGACGGCGCCAGGTCCCGTTGTCACCGATCTGCGCTCCGCTAGGCTCCGCACGCCGAACGGTCGCGACGCGGCCGACAGAACGATCGAATGAGGCAACGGGCACCTCGCGAGATCGTCCGGCTCTTCGGCGTCTACCTGGCACGCTACGGGTTCGCCGTACCGGGTCGCGGCGACATGGGCCGGAACCTCGCCGCCAAGGCAGCGCTGGGTGCGTTCGAGGACGCCCGGCCGCTCCTGCGTCCAGGCATCCGCTGGGATATAGGGGTGAGCCCAAATGCCTGGCGCGGCCAGCTGCCATGCTGGGACGTCCCATTCGACCACCTCATCGCGGGGAATCAGCCCGAACGGCGTGACCCCAAACGGTCGGGTCGGCAAAGGGGGAGACGTACCTAGCGAGGCTATGGGGCCCAATCTCGGTCCCCGTTGTTACCACGGACCGTCTGCACGACCAGGCGACCCTACGACATTGGCCGAAACAATGTCCTGAGCAGCGTTTTCCAAACCATACCCAAGGGAATGACCGCCAGCAAGGTGGCGACTACAACCACGATAGAGTCCAACACGGCCGCGTAGAGAACGTAAGCGATCCTTCCCCCAATGCCGTCCCGGACCTCGACGGTAAGAACTTGAGCGACCAGCAGAATCACAACAAATGCGAGATCGCTCGCGAGGACGGCTCTCAGCGCAGACAGCTGCCATCCCTTCTTGGCATGGTTAAGTACATCTGCGCCGAAGCGCCATCCGAGGACGGGTCCCACGACGATTCCCGCGACCCCCATTGCAACAAGCCCGAGGGCAGCACCCACACCCTGTGAAACCAAGACGGCTGCTAAGGCGAGGCAGCCAGTGTCGAGCGCGAGCGCGAGGCCTGCGCCAGATATCCGAGGATCCGCAGAGATTCGACCATCGGCCATGTGATCGGAAGGACCAGAAGGGTTCATTCGCGGTCAGTTGTAACCCGTGTAAATGTTGTTGTGCAGGACAAGACACTCGTCTACAGCGTCGCTTGATTGTGCGATCGCGGCCGTGCCGTCAGGGTGACCCCAGACTCGGTTGTAGTAGTAATAGATATACGTCGTGGGCAACGGTGCACAGAACAGGCTGTGGAACGCTGAGGAGGACTGACCTTCATAGGAACCGGTTGGATAGCTGCCGCTGTGGTTGCAGTAGTTGAGATACCACCAAGACTGGCTCGGTGTGCACGTTCCCGTCGTGGTGCCGCTCGATACGGTGCTGCCGTTGTAGCTCCAGTAGATCTGCGTCGCGTCAACAGTTAGTTGGATCCCGAACAGATCAAAGAAAATCACCGACTGCCAGGCACCCCTACGCGACAGACTCGGCTGGGGTGTCTGTCCGGACATTCCCGCGACGGCGAGAAATGCCGCCTGGTCGGTCGGATTTCCGGATTGCATCATTTGCTGGCAAGACGACTCGTCATCAGCGATCGTCTGCCGAACCCAGCCGCCGACAGGAATCGTGGCCGGCGGGTCGACATATGTGTAACCGCATGTTCCGGACGGAAGCCGTTGGCCTTGCACTATCCACGTGACTGAGTTTGCCAAGGTCAGGATCTGCGAGGCGGCTGCTACCCACTCCGACTGGGGCGAACCATCACTCATGCTACTTTCCGCATGAGCGGCGACTCCCGCTGGCAGCGCGACTATGGCAAGGAGCGCCGCGAGCAGTGCCGAAAACCTTCGCTTGTTCATATTGTCGTCCCCCACCCACGGCGCTGAGACGCACCGCTTCTCCCGGAGTATGGACCCCCGCCAAGCGGAGTCAAGACGAAGGATTGATATCGATGGCATCCCGTCCTGGTCGGTCCCGATGGCATCGATGCCGGGACCAGGCGGAGCACCGCTCAGGCAGTCGGCGAACTCGTAGATCACCGAGTCTTGATCCGAAACGACGATCCGATACCCGAAGGCCGTCGTCGCGTACTCGGTAACTTGGTACAGGCCGACTGGGATGGTGGCGTCGGCATTGAGCTGCTGGGCCGGTAGGGCCTCGAACGCATGAGGTACAGCAAGTTAGACGGGACGGTGGCGACTGC
>DATCPU010000204.1:0-2664 GCA_036569925.1 Candidatus Dormiibacterota bacterium | reverse complement strand
GGCTCGGCGGCGAGGGTGGCCCGCATGAGGGCGAACGCTGCCTGCAGCTCGAAAAGCTCCGCGAAGGCCATTCGCTTTCGCGCCATCGTCCAGTCCAGCGCGCTCTCGGGTTGGTGGCCGGAGCGCACAGCTTCGGCGATTGGAAGGAGGTGATGGCGTTCGAGGACGTCGGGTGGCAGAACGTCCTCCATTCCTTCCGCGAGCGGCAGGATCGATGCGATCCACTCGGCGATCTTCTTCGAGGTGAGCCCTTTGACGACGTGATACCTCGGCATCAGGTCGCGCAACCGCCTGGGGCCCGCCGCGCTGACCTTCTCGCTCAGCGGGTTTCGCATCTCGAACACACCGAACCTGCCGCGAACCATCCCGGCGACCGCCACGCGCTCGCCCTCGGGGAGCTGCCTTGCCATGTACGGCTGGTTGAACCAGACCAGCTTCAACAACCCGCCTGCATCGTCCTGCAGAGTCCCCTCGGTCAGCTGCATCTTCTTGTACTTCGAGAACTTGGCCGAGATCGACGTAATCGTGCCGATGACAGTCGCCTGCTTGCCGTCGACGAGGTTTGCCACCCGGCTCGGCTCTCCGTACTCGTCCCAGTCGAACGGGAGGTGCATTAGTAGATCGCGAGCCGTTAAGATGCCGAGCTTCGCGAGCCTCGCTTCGTCCACTGGCCCAACCTTGGGGATCTCGGTGACCGATGAAGTGAGCCGCAGCGGCACCCTCGGCAGTGGCGCCGCGGTCAGGTGCGTCCGGATCGCTGGCGCGCCTCGAGGGTGTTGAGCAGCTGAGAATACATCGCTC
Source organism: Candidatus Dormiibacterota bacterium (assembly GCA_036569925.1). Taxonomy (GTDB): domain Bacteria; phylum Chloroflexota; class Dormibacteria; order Dormibacterales; family Dormibacteraceae; genus Palsa-872. The sequence continues at coordinate 1,863 of DATCPU010000204.1, read as the reverse complement.
ATCAGAGCTTATAGCGGTTTAATGAGGCGATGAAGCCGGGTCTTTACAGCGAGGATTCGGTCACGCGCCGGGTCAACCGCGAGAACGTGCTTTTTCTCGGCGGCGGCAGGGCGCTGCTCATGCAGCTGGCGCATCCGAAGGTGGCGGCAGGCGTTGACGAGCACTCGGACTTTCGCCAGCATCCGCTCCGGCGATTACGCAGAACGATTCTGATGACGATGGCCATCGTGTTCGGGGATCGCGAGACCGCGCTCGCCGCAGCGCGTGGGGTGAATCAAGTGCACGCGCGCGTCAGGGGTCACGATTATCGAGCGCTCGACCCAGACCTGTTGCTCTGGGTGCATGCGACCTTGATGGACACCGCGCTCGTCACTTACGAGACCTTCGTGAAACCGCTGGTGCCACGTGAGCGGGAGGATTTCTACCAGGAGTTCAAATTGCTGGGCGAGCTGCTCGGCATTCCGCCGGACAGGTTTCCAGGAACGTTGCGGGATTTCAACGCCTACCTGGGCGACATGATGGAGTGTGGCCCGCTGCACGTCGATGCCCGGGCACTCGCACTTTCGAAGCTTGTGATGCGCCCGCCGACCCGCCTGCTGCCAGGCCCTGCCATGATCCCGATGGAGGTGATCACTGCCGGCTTGCTGCCACCGACCCTGCGCAGCCAGTACGGGCTTGCCTGGGGCTCCGGGCAGCAGAGGGCCTACCGGCTCGCGGTGAGGACGCTGCCTCGACTGGTGGCGCTGACGCCGCCCCTGTTTCGTGTTTGGCCCTTGCCGGGGCGGAGTGTGAAGTTCCCGGTGGGTGCCAGCTAACGCCCCTCACCCCGACCCCTCTCCCCTGCGGTGAGAGGGACTATTTCTTGATGTAGACGAGGCCAAGGGCCTTCGGTCCCGTGTGCGTACCCAGGACCGAGCCAATCTGTCCGACCGGGATCTCGTGGTCTGGCAGCTCCTTGCGGAGATCGGCGGCGATCAGCTCGGCCTCATCCGCCGCCTGCGCATGGACCACAGCCACGTGCTCGACGGGTAGATCGGTCCTGAAGTAGTCGACCATCCGCGGGATCGCGCGCGCCCTTGTGCGCACCCGCTCCACAGGCTTTATCTCGCGGTCCGCGACCAGCAGGATCGGTTTGACGTTGAGCATGGTGCCGACGACGGCGGCCGCTCGGCTCATCCGCCCTCCCATCTCGAGGTACTTGAGCGTGTCGAGAAGCGCGAGGACCCTGCATTTTGGCACGCGCTGCTTCACCGCTTCGGTTGCCTCTTCGAGGCTTTCGCACTCAGCGGCGACGCGGCATAGGAAGGCCATCGGAAAGGTCACCGTCTCGCTGTCGACGATGTTGACCTTGAAACCCTCGATCGATTGGGCGCCGACGCGAGCAGCCTCGGCGGTCGCAGAAAGCTGGGCTCCGATGTGGATCGAGATGCAGCCATCGTGGTCTTTCGCCAATCGCTCGTAAAGCTCCGCGAACTCGCCAGGCGATGGCGCTGAAGTGGTCGGCAGCCTGGTCGCCGTCGACAGCCTGCGGAAGAACTCCTCGTTGTCGATGTCCACCCCATCGCGGAAGGTCTCGCTACCAAAGAGGACCTTGAGCGGGACGACTTCGATGTCGTAGCGCTCGCGCCACTCGTTGGGCAGATCGGCGGTGGAGTCGGTCACCACCGCGAACCTTCTCAAATGTGCCCTGCGCGCACCCGGCCGTTTCAGAGTCGTTACTCGACCGACAGGATGAAGGGGTAGTGCTGCTGGCCGCCCTGCTGGACCTCGACCTCAAGGCTGGGAAAGCTCGACTGAATCGAGGACTGCAGGCTCGCGAGCTCATCGTCGCTGGCGCCCTCGCCCCTGTACACAGTCACAAGC
>DATCPU010000203.1:0-2424 GCA_036569925.1 Candidatus Dormiibacterota bacterium | reverse complement strand
GACCGTCTCCTGGGCGGCGTACGAGGTGTGGCGCGAGAGCTACGGCCTCGAGAACGTGCAGGTCACAGCCGGACACAGCCTTGGCGAGATCGGCGCCCTTGCCGCCGCGGGCTCGATCCCGTGGGAGACCGCCCTACTGCTAGTCAAGGAGCGGGGCCGGATCATGGCCCAGGCCGCGGACGAGCAGCCCGGGGGCATGATCGCGATCGTCGACCTCGACGAAGCGCAGGTCGAGGCGGTGCGCGCCGAGGCTTCCACCAAAGGCAAGCTCTGGGTGGCGAACCGCAACGCCGATGTTCAGTTCGTGCTCTCGGGCGAAGTCGCCGCAGTGCAGGAGGCTGAACGCCTGGCATTGGCCGCAGGGGCCCGCCGGGCCCTCATCCTTACCATCCCGCTGCCTGCGCATACGCCGTTGATGGCCAAGGCCGCTGCCTCATTTCAAAAGGTCGTGGACAAGCTCGCGCTCAAAGCGCCTTCGGTCCCGATTCTTGCCAACGCATCAGGTGAGGCGCTACGCACTGTCGCAAGCATTCAGGAAGAGTTGCGGCACCAGATGTTGCGGCAGGTCGACTGGGCGAGGACCATGGTCTCGATGCGAGCGATGGCGATTCGGACGGTGGTTGAGCTCGGACCTGGCCGGGTCCTGGCGAGCCTGGCCGCCAAGCACATCCCCGGCGTGGATACGTGGAATGCCGAGGAGCTCTTTATCGACTTTGCCGATCCCGTGCCCGCATGAATGAGCTCGAGGGCAAGGTCGCTCTCGTCACGGGTGGCGGAAAGGGTATCGGTCGCGCGATCAGCATGGCGCTCGGCGCGATGGGCGCCAAGGTGGTCGTGAACTACAGGTCGGACAAAACCGCAGCCGAAGAGACAGCGGCTGCGCTGCCCGGCGGTAGTGCGCACAAAGCGGACGTTGGCGACCCGGCCCAGGTCGAGGCGATGGTCAAGGCGATTGGCCGGGTCGACATCCTCGTCAACAACGCCGGAGCCGTGCGCGACAAGCTGCTGATCCAGATGGCGCCCGCGGACTGGGAAGAGCTCATCCGCACCGATCTGATGTCGGCTTTCGCAACCACGAGGGCGGCGATCATGTCCGGGATGATGCGGGCGCGCTGGGGCCGGATCGTCAACATCTCGTCGATCGTCGGGATTACAGGCAACGCTGGCCAGTCGAACTACGCGGCGGCCAAGGCAGGTCTCATCGGGTTCACCAAATCAGTGGCGCGTGAGTACGGCTCGCGCAACATCACCTGCAATGCGGTTGCACCGGGTTACGTCCGGACGGAGCTCACCTCTGGGTCGCTCACCGACGCAATGGTTGTGGAGCTCGTCAAGGCCACGCCAATCAAGCGCGAAGGAAACGCGGACGACATAGCCGCGCTGGTCGCTTTTCTGTGCTCGGAGCGGGCAGGCTTCATCACAGGTCAGGTGATCGCAGTGGACGGAGGCCTCTCTCTCTAGTGATGGTCGCGGCCAGGAAGCCGGCCGACGTCCGCATCTCGGGAGGCAAGCTGCCCCCGATCGCGCTGCCCACCAACTGCCCAGGCTGCGGAGTCGGTCTCGATCTCGAGGAGCTTCGGCGCCACACCTATGTGTGCACGTCGTGCGGGCATCACTTCCGAATGGGAGCCGACGCCTGGATCGCCCTGATCGCCGACAGAGGCACATGGAAGGAGCGATACGGCGACGTTCGCTCCCACGACCTTCTCAACTGGAAGGTGCCGAAGCCGTACCAGGAGACGCTCGAGCAGCTTCGCGACGAGGGCTTGAATGAGGCCGTCCGCACCGGCACCTGCACGCTTGGCGGCCGCGAGATCTGGCTTGCGTCCTTTGATTTCCGATTCGTCGGCGGCACCCTCTCGATAGTCGCCGGCGAGCGGCTGGCTCGCGGAATGGAGCAGGCGGCCGCTTCGGGCTTGCCGTACCTGCTGGTAGCTGCGTCCGGGGGCGCCCGCATGCAAGAGGGAGTGCTGGCCCTCATGCAGATGGCCAAGGTCAACGCCGCGGTCGGGCGCCTCGACGCAGCCGGCGTCCCGTATTTCTCCGTGCTAACCGACCCTACCTTCGGCGGCACCGCCGCTTCCCTAGCCTTGCTCGGCGACATCAACATCGCCGAGCCGGATGCCGCCATCGGTTTCACCGGCCCGCGCGTGATCAAGCAGGCCACGTACGCGGATCTGCCCGAGGGGTTCCAGAGCGCTGACTTTCAGCTGGCACGCGGGCAGGTCGACATGGTGGTCCCGAGGCCAGAGCTCCGGCGCCTGCTGGCGCACCTCCTGGAGATTTATCCATGAAGCTGCACGGCAGGCGCCCCGAGGAGACCACGCTCACCGTCTGGCAGGTGGTGGAGCTTGCCAGGCACCCTGACCGGCCTTATTCGCTCGACTACATACGTCGGATGGCGCCGGACTTCGTCGAGATGCA
>DATCPU010000202.1:0-16142 GCA_036569925.1 Candidatus Dormiibacterota bacterium | reverse complement strand
CTCCAGAGCCTGCACCAGGTCGGGAGCGTCGTGGTCGGTGTGGACTGCGTACACCTCAGAGCCAAGGGCCGCGCCGACCCGATCCAACGACTCGATCGCCGGCGGCCACTCGGCGCCTTGGAGCCGTTCCTTCCGAGTCTCGACCAGCACCGTTCGGAAACCGACCTCAGGCGCCAGGCGCAGAAGCGACCGCGCGATCGGAGTTGCGGCGAACACGACCAGCGAGGGCGCCGGCGCGTGAGGCTCGATATACGCCTCGATCGAACCCAGCTCGTGCCGGTAGGTGCGCAGGACAGGAGCCCCCGCCTCGGCGACGTGCGCGGCATCCGCCAGCGCGGCCGCGTCGAACTCACTGCAGCCCAGGGTTCCGTCGAGAGTCGCCGTGCGGGTGAAGAGGAGCTTGGCGCCGGTCTTTGACGGCGGTTCGCCATCCAGCTTGATGACGGTCGCCAGCAGGACCTCCTCCCCAAGGGAAATTCGCCGCGCCAGCTCTTCCTCGACGCTAGGCACGTACGCCCGTGCGTGCAAGCACCTTGGTGAGGGTCGACCGCGCCCGCGAGACTTCGTCGTCGCTGGTGGCGTAGCTGGTGGTCAGCCGCAGGCTGCCGAGAGCCTCTTCCAACCCGAGACCCATCGCGAGCAGAACGTGTGACGGATCGAGCGATCCTGATGCGCAGGCCGAGCCGCTCGACGCTGCGATTCCTGCCATATCAAGAGCGAGCAGGACGTCCTCGCCCCGCCGGTCGGCGAACGAGCAGGCGGCGAAGTTGGGCAGCCGCGGCTCGCCCCCCGTCAGGCGGCCTCCCAATGCCTGGAGAACGCCCCGCAACGATGCAGCTTGCTCTATGGCGGTTCGAGCGCGAGCATCGCGATCCCGCACGCACACGGCCAAGGCCGTAGCGATAGCGACACCCGCCGACACGTCCTCGTAACCGGCTCGACGGCCCCATTCCTGCGGGCCCCCGTAAAGCTGTGGATCGAGGCGCACCCCATCCCTGACGAACAGGATGCCGCCCCGGCCGGCTCCGAGCTTGTGCCCGCTGAGCGATATGAGGTCGGCGCCATGAGGAATTGGGATCCACATCGGTCCCGCGCATGCGTCGACATGCACAACAGCGCCCAGCTCATGCGCGCGTGCGATCACCTCTGACACCGGCTGGATCGTCCCGACCTCGTTGTTGGCAAGTCCGATCGAGACCAACGCCGCGCCGTGGGGAATCGAATCTGCGCGCGCGCGTGCGGAGCCATCGACTCCGGCGATCTCGACCGCGTGACCTTCGGCCTCGAGCCGCCTCACGGCACCCAGCACTGCTTGGTGCTCGGCTGCCCAGGTCACGATGACGCCGCTCTTGTTGATGCGGCGGGCAGCTCCGAAGAGCGCCAGATTGATCGATTCGGTGCCGGAAGAGGTGAACGTGATCTCTGTGCGATTCGCGTCGAGCGCAGCTGCGGCGCTGTCGCGTGCCTGATCAAGCGCGGCGCGTGCGGAGCGCCCCTCCGCGTGCAGGCTGGACGGGTTGGCGTCAGGCAAGTCGCGGAGCGCGGCCATAACCTCGCTGAGAATGGGCGCGGAACCGGCGTCGTCGAGGTAGATGCGGCTCATGCGCCGAGTGCCCGCAAGGCGGCGTTTAGGGGTTAGCCGCGGCTGTGGTCGGGCTGCTGGATGAGCTCGGTCAGGGTGCCCTGGAAGCTCTTGAGCATGAGATGAAGGTCGATGATCTCGTCAACGCTGATCGGCTCCCGAGCCGCCACCGGCTCCGTCGCGGTCTCCGCCTCCACGCTCTCGATATTCTCAACGCCCCCGCCTGCTATGGCGAGAACAACGATGAACGTCACCTGGCACTGCGCACACGTCACCTGCAGGTGGAAACGCTCCTCCTCGTGGCTGAGGACCTGGACCTCGCAACCCTTGAGGCTGCGCCCGCAGACGGGGCAGTTGTAGAACCGCGCGCGATCGCGGATGAACTCGATGATGCTCATCGCAAAACCATCTTACGCCGCTAGCGCTGGCCTTCGATGCAGGTGCAACCGTCGGGGCCGACCTCCGCTGCGTGGACAGTGCCGGCCGGCAGCACCATACGGTCCCCAGCCTTCAACTCCAGGCGCTTGCCGGTGGCTTCGAGCACAAAGGTGATCGTCCCTTCTACGCAATAGAGCACCTTCTCGTAGCCATGGCTGTGAGCGGCGTACCTGTCACCCGGGCCGTTCGACCAGGAGTAACAGCCACCCGCCTCGTTTCGCAGCGTGGCCATCAGGTCCTGTGGGGTGGCCACGGTCACGATTCTAAGATGGCGGTGATGAAGCCTCGATTCCTGGCCGACTGCAACGTGGGTCGCCTCGCGCGATGGCTTCGTGCCCTGGGGTACGACGCCTCGTATCACACGCGCATCGGCGACGCCGAGCTGGTTCGCGAGGCAGCCGCCGAGAGCCGTGTCGTGCTGACGCGGGATCGGGATCTGACCAAGCGACGGGCGATCCAGAGTGGGGTCGTACGGGCCATTCTCATTCGCGACGACGATGTCACCAAGCAGCTCCGCCAGGTCTTTGCGGAGCTGGGCCTCGAGCTGAAAGAGGCCCTGACGCGCTGCATCGAGTGCAACGCGGAGCTGCAGCCCCGCGTGCCTTCAACAGTCGCCGAGCGCGTACCGCCGTACGTGCGTATGACGCAGTCGCGCTATTCCGAATGCCCGGACTGCGGCCGCATCTATTGGGCGGGCACGCATTGGCAGCGCATGCGCGAGGTGCTGGCCGGCCTGTGAGAGAGATCCTTCGGCGGTTGCTCGCCGGCGAGCTGAGCGAGGACGAGGCCGTGGCTCAGCTGCGCACGCTGCAGCTCGAGGAGCTCGGCGGCCGCGCGAGGCTCGACCTCGGCCGCTTCTTGCGCCGAGGGCTTCCGGAGGTGGTGTTGGCGAGCGGCAAGTCGCCGGCCGACGCAGCCCGGCTGGCCGTGGCGATGGCCGAGCGCCAGGGCCAGGGCCTGATCAGCCGAATGACTGATGCACATCGTGTGGCGCTCGCGAGCGCCGCATCCAGCGCCGGGATGGAGGTAGTCGATTATTGGGATGCGGCCCGAGTGCTCCGCCGCGGTTTCGTCCCCGAGGCGGTTGCCGGCAAGGTCGGCCTGCTCACCGCCGGCACCTCCGACGTCCGGGTGGCGGATGAGGCGAGGATGGTCGTGGAGGCGTGCGGGCTCGAGGCACGCCTGGAGGCTGACCTGGGCGTGGCGGGTCTGCATCGGTTTGTCGGCCCGCTGGCATCAACGCTCGAGTGGGGCGCCGACGTCGTCATCGTCGCTGCGGGCATGGACGGAGTGCTTCCCGGCCTGGTCGCCGGTCTGATCGATGCGCCGGTGATCGGACTCCCGGTGTCGACTGGCTACGGTCGCGGTGGTGCGGGCGAGGCGGCGCTCAACACCATGCTGCAGTCGTGCTCCACAGGGCTCGTGGTCGTCAACATCGACAACGGAGTCGGGGCAGGTGCAGCTGCGGTGCTGATTGCTCAGCGCCGCTTGCGTGGACGGAGCCAGGCGACGACGGCGAACACGATCGCGCCGGCTATCAGCAGGCCGAAAAAGATCGGGAACGCCGCCCTGGATAAATCGGCTCCGGGGACAAGGCTGAAAGACAAGGCTGCTAAAACGACCACCAAAACGACACACGCGAGCAGCCACGGAAAGCCCCGGCGGCGACGGCCGTAGAACAACAGCCATAGCGCGCCCGGTCTTTTTTTGGGTTCGCTCACAACAACAGGCCTCTCAGCTCGGCCAATGACGCGATGGTTGGGATGCCATTGGGCGGGGTCTCCGCGGCGTGCGCTGTGCAGATGACCGCGCGCATGCCGACTGCGAGCGGGCCCTCGTAATCTTCACGAACTCGATCGCCCACGAACAACGCCCTGCCGGCCGCGACCCCGACTGCTTCGAGAGCGGCGCGGTATATCTCGGGCGCGGGTTTGCGACGACCGAACTCGCTGGAGAACAAAACGGCGTCCATCAGCTGCGCGATTCCATTGGAGGTCACCTGCCGGAGCATCATCGCCGGCGGAAACGGCGCGTTCGAGCACACCGCGCGTTTAATGCCGTGCCCTTTGAGCCAAGAAAGCGCTTCCGGGGCATCCGGATCCACACGCACGGCCCGGTCCCAGCACTGCTGCTCGGCATTGAGAATCAGGTGCAAGAGCTCGGCGGGCAGATCGAGTCCGGCTCGGCGCCACGCAGCTCGATAAACGTCGACGTACGCAACCTCGTTTTCGCCGGGGCTCTCGATGTGCTCTTCGAGCGGCATAAGGACTTCGCGCAGGAGGGCATCAGCGGCCGGGGCCGGGGCTCCCAGCGCTCGCTCGATCTCAGGGCGAAAGCGTTCCAGGACGCCGAGCAGGTCATCCGTTGGGTAGTCGAAGGTGACCAGCGTTCGGCCGTAGTCGAAGAGCACCGCGTCAATGCCCGACAGGCGCGCATACGCGGCGTTAAGGTTCGGCCCTTCTGATCGGCGCGCATACGCGGCGTTAAGGATGGGCCTCATTGATTGCATCCGCATATCCTGAGCGCGTGGCGAAGGCGAAACGGTTGACCCACCTCGACGAGCGAGGCGCTGCGCGAATGGTGGATGTTGCTGAGAAGCCGGCAACGGTGCGCGAGGCGCTGGCCGAATGCATAGTGCGTATGGCGCCGGAGACCCTGCGGGCCGTCAAAGGCGGGACGGCTGCCAAAGGCGACGCGATCCAGGTTGCACGGGTGGCCGGCATCATGGCCGCCAAGCGCACCTCTGACCTCATTCCGCTGTGCCATCCGCTGCCTCTGAGCAGCGTGACGCTCGATTTCGAGTTCGTGCCGGGTGCCATCCGCGTGCTGGCGCGAGCACGCGTGGTCGGCCAGACTGGCGTTGAGATGGAGGCGCTGACCGCCGCCGCTGTCGCCGGGCTGACCCTCATCGATATGACCAAAGGCATAGAGCGCGGCGTGTCGATCGAGTCGGTCCGGTTGCTCGAGAAGTCAGGTGGCCGCTCGGGGACGTGGCACAGAGGCGCGGCGAAAGCCAAGCGTTGAGCAAAGCCCATGTGATCACCGTCAGCGACGGGGTGTTTCACGGCCAGCGCCAGGACACGAGCGGCCCAGGCCTCGTCAACCTGTTGAGAAACGGCGGGTTTGAAACGGGCGAACCCGAGATCGTTCCCGACGAGATCGAGCGAATCGCGGACGCGATCGAGACAGCTGTCACCCGGGGAGCCGCGATCGTCGTCACCACCGGGGGGACGGGGCTGGGCCCGCGCGATGTCACGCCACAAGCGACGGCGATGCTGATCGAATACCAGGTGCCCGGGATCGCGGAGGAGATGAGGCGCGTCGGGCTCACAAGCACGCCGATGGCCGCTCTCTCGCGTGGACTTGCGGGGAAACGTGGTCAGGCGCTCGTGATCAACGTCCCGGGCAGCTTCAAGGGAGCCATCGAGTCGCTGGAGGCAGTAATGCCGATGCTCGGCCACGCGGTCAACCTGCTGCACGGCGACACCGCTCACTGAAGCCGTGACGTGAATCTCAACGCCGATCTCGGTGAGGGCGCCGGCGCCGACGAGTTAATCCTTGGTTTCGTGGACAGCGCCAACGTCGCCTGCGGCGCGCATGCGGGTTCGATATCGATTGCGATCGCGACCGCGCTGCGCTGCCGCCAGCTCGGTGTCGAGGTCGGCGCCCACCCGGGTTACGACGACCACTCCAGGTTCGGCCGCGTGGAGATTGCGCTGTCTCCGGCGGAGATCGAGGCTCTTGTCGCCTACCAGGTGGCCGGTCTCGCGGCGGTCGTTCCCATCGCGTATGTCAAGCCGCATGGCGCTCTTTACCACCGGTGCCAGAGCGATCCCGCTGCGGCCGATGCAGTAGCACGCGTCGCCAGAGCACACGGCGTGGGTTTGCTTGGCCAGCCTGATTTCGAGCTCCTCGCGGCGGCCGGCCGTGCTGGAATACCTGGTTATCGTGAGGGCTACGCGGACCGGTCGATGATGCCCGACGGCAGGCTTGCGCCGCGCACGAACCCTGGCGCTGTGCTGGATCCCATCGCAGCCGCGAGGCAGGCCGTCCAGCTGGCACGCACGGGACGCTTCGACACCATCTGCATCCACGGTGACTCCGACAGCGCCGCCGAAACGGCGGCGGCTGTGCGGAAAGCCTTGCGCGACTCTGGGGTGGAAACGCAACCGCTGGCTCGAAGATGAGCCCGGGCGCCGCGACCATCGTGCAGCTGCACGACCTCGTGGAACTTCGCGAGCTGGAAGCTCTGCTGGCCGGCATTTGGGAGCGGCCGGCCGAACCGCCGGTCAACATCGACCTGCTTCGGGCGCTTGCCCATTCGGGCAACTATGTGGCCGGCGCACGCATCGATGGCCGGCTGGTCGGCGGCCTCGTGGGTTGGCTGGGCGCCAGGACGGCCGGCGAGCTACATCTCCACTCGCACATCCTCGGCGTGGTCCTGGGCAGGCAGGTCGCCGGCGTCGGGTTCGATCTCAAGCAGGATCAGCGCCGCTGGTGCCTCGAGCGCGGGGTCAAGACGATGGAGTGGACGACCGACCCTCTGGTCCGCCGCAATGCCTACTTCAACCTGACGAAGCTCGGAGCCCGCGCCAGCGGGTACCTGGTCAACTTCTACGGCGCGATGAGCGACGCCCTCAACGCCGGTGAAGAGTCCGATCGCCTCCTGATCAGGTGGGAGCTCGACTCATCTGAGGCCCGGTCTGCAGCCGAGGGGGGCGCTCTCGAGCCAGACCTGGAAAGCCTCGTGCGAGGCGGAGCTGCTGTGGCGCTCGCGGTCGGACCTCGGGGCGAGCCGCTTGCCGGCGCAGCATCAGACGCGCGCGTCCTTATATGCCAGGTGCCTGAGGACATCGTGGCGACCAGGCGCGAGACGCCTGCGATCGCGCACTCATGGAGGCTCGCTCTGCGCCACGTGCTGCGCGACGCTCTGGAGGCCGGATACGGCGTTACGGGCGCCACGCGGACCGGCTGGTACGTGCTGGAAAGCCTCAGCCACGAATAGACTCATTCATATGCTCGCTGTCGGGGTCAAAGCGCCGGACTTCAAGCTGCCGACCACGGGCGGTCACGAGCTGACGCTGGCCGAGGCACTCGAAACACACAAAGCGCTGGTCTTCCTTTTCTATGTTCTCGACTTCACAGGCGGTTGAAGGACCGAGTTGACCGAGTTTCGGTCCAGGCATGACCAAGCAGTTGCAGACGGCATCGGCGTCTACGCCATCAGCGTCGACTCGGTGTTTTCGCACGAAGCGTTCGCCAAGGAGCTGGGCGGCATTCCATTTGAGCTGATTGCCGACTTCGAGCGCACCATGGTCACCGACTACGAGGTGCGGCGCGATGACGTCGCGGGCTACAAGGGCATGGCCAAGCGCACCGTTTACGTGATCGACCATGCCGGCGTTATTCGGTGGGCATGGGAGCGCTCGAAGGATGAGCCGCTACCGGACTACGACCTTGTGCTCGCCGAGGCCAAAAAAGTCGCCGAAGCAGCCGCCGCCTCCTAGCCGCCATCACGCCGAAGCGTCTCGAGGGCGATCGCGAGCGTCTGGCGCATTTTCAGGGCGCGGGCCATCGTGATTTCAGCCAGTTGCAGCTGGTGTCCGGGCAGTAGCTGAGCCGCGACCGGGAGCGAGGCGCTGACCACGGTGGCGACCACCGGGTAGCCTCCGGCGGTCTGGTGGTCGGCCATCAAGAGTATTGGCTGCCCCCCCGCCGGCACCTGCACCGCCCCCGCCACCAGCCCGAATGAGAGCAGTTCCTCTCCGCTGGTGGTGAGCTGCGCACCATCGAGCCGGTATCCCATGCGGTTCGAATCGCGGCCGACCTCGTACGGAGCCTGGAATATGAGACGTCGACTTTCCGCGTCGAGGCGTTTCAAGTGTGGTCCAGGGACTGCGTGCAGAGTGTGGTCGCTGTAAGCAGGTCGCAGCTGCAGAGGCACGTGCCGTCCTTCGACCCCCGGCTTTCCTGCTTCCCCCGCCACGCTCAATGCGTCGCCGGCTTTCAGCGCCCGGCCTTGAATCCCGCCCCTCGCCGTCAAGAGGTTGGTGGAGAGAGATCCCAGCCACCGGTCTGCCGCGAAGCCGCCGGCGACTGCGATGTACGCGCGTGCGCCCTGTCGCCGGCCAGCGAACGCCAACCTGTCCCCCGGCCGGAGGAGGAGGCTTGTCCAGGAGAGGGCCTCAGCGCCGTTGACACGCGGATCGAGGTCGGCTCCGGTGATCGCGATCAGGCACGTCTGCTCAGCGATGAGTGCCGGCCCGGCCAGCGTGCATTCGAGCGTGGCGAGGCCGGGATCGTTGCCGACCAGGAGGTTGGCGGCCGAGTGTGCGAATCGGTCCATGGCGCCCCCTGGCTGCACGCCGGCCGCGATTGCGTTGGGACGCCCGAGGTCCTGCACGGTAGTCAGGAGGCCGGGCTTGTCCACCTGGAAAGCTGTAATCACGGCGGAGCAGAAAAGAACTTCACACGGTCGCCGGCGCGAAAGAGGCAAGGCGGGTCGGAATCCGGCAGGAAGACCTTGACGTTGGTCCGCGCGATGAGGTGCCAGCCGCCGGGCGTCGGCAGCGGGTAGATGCCCGATTGCCGGCCCGCGATCGCCACGGAACCCGCCGGCACCTGGAGGCGAGGCATGTCTCGGCGGGGCAGGACCAGCTCTTCGGGGAGCGGCCCCAGGTACGCCCAACCTGGCACGAAACCGACGAGGAACACCCGGTAAATCGGCCGCGTGTGGATAGCAATGATTTCCTCGCGAGACAGCCGTAGCCGCGTGCCGACGTCAGCAATGTCCGGCCCGTCGTAGGTGACAGGGATCCGGTGCAGCCGGCCAGGCTCTTCCATCTCCGGGCGCTTGGCGGCGAGCCTTTTGATCGCGGCGGCCAGCGATTCATAAGTCGCTTGCTCCGGGTCGAAATGCACGGTGACGCTGGCATAACCGGCAATTGCCTGGCGCACGTCGCGGCGTTTCTTCAACGCGGTGGCCAGCGCGATGGCCCGAGTATTGATGGCGGTATCCAGCCGAGTGCTCAGCTCTGCCAGGAGTGCGGTGTCACCCAGCGGTTGGATCCGCATCCGTCAGGTTGCCGCGTCGGGCGCGCTGCGAAGCGCGGCCGTGGCATGTGCGCTGACCAGGATGGCGTAGAAGATTCCGGGCACGACACCAAGGCACAGGAGTCCGATGCAGGCAATACCGAGAGCCCACGCCGTGACGATGGCGGCGGCCGCGAGATTCCAGTTGGCGAAATCGCGCTTGACGCTTCGAAGCGCGGCCGGCACATCGAATAGGTCAGCAGGCCGGCCGCTTAGTGCAAATCGGTGGGTCGCGTGTGGCATCAACAGGAGCATGAAGAGCCCCCATGGGAGCGCGAGGATGAAGGCCGCCGCGAGCTCTGAATAAAGCCGAGAAAGGTTGGCGTCGCTAACGCGCCACAGAGGGGCGCTGTCAATCAGGCTCGAAAGAGGACCGAACGCGAGCGCGAACGGTGCTGCGACGAGCGCAATGGCAAGCGCGACCCAAAATCCGTCAGCGAGAAGCCTGGGCGACAGCGCCCAGGGCGGCAGGCCGGTCCCCGGCTCCGCCGCGGCCGCACGTGTCGCGGCCACGGCATAGCCCAGGAGCGGTATGAACGCGATCGGCAGCAGGAGGACCATCCCGAGGCCGATCAACCACCTGGACCGCCATTCGCCTCGAAACGGCCAGACGAAGGACGCCGCCACGAGGTTCACCAAGCAACCTTAAGGTGCGCTCCCCAGGTTGATAACACCGCGACGCACGGCAGCGATCACTGCCTGAAGCATGGTGTGGACCTGCAGCTTCTCGATCACATGCCTTACGTGCCATTCGACCGTGTGTGGGGCAATGCCGAGGCGGCGCGACATGGCGGCGGTGTTGAGGCCCTCCGCCATCAGCACCAGCACCTCCATCTCCCGTCCCGTGAACACCGCCGCCAGCCTTTCGCGGTCCTCGTACTTTGCCGTCGCGAGCCGCTGGCGGGCGATGGCCTTGGCGAAAAGCGCGCCATCGATGAGCACGTCGCCCCTGCCCGCCCTCCTGATCGCCTCGACGATCTGATCCGCGGTCGCGGCTTTGGTCAGGTAAGCATTGGCGCCGGCGTCGATCGCATCGAGAAGCGCAGTCTCTGAATCGTCCGCGCTGTGGAACACGATCGCGATGTTGGGAGCTTCGGCGCGAATTTGAACAGCTGCAGCGGGGCCGTCCATGTCGGGAAGGTGAAAGTCCATCAGCACGACAGCCGGCTGTTCGTGTAGAGACAGGCGGACGGCGTCGGCGCCAGTTCTGGCGATGCCACACACCGCCAGGTCAGCCTCGATTTGCAGGATTCTGGCGATGGCAGCCGCCAGGAGGGGGTGGTCCTGGACGACGAGCACTCGCAAAGTCGGGCTCGGGCTGTTGGATTCGGTTTTAGAACGTTCCAATTGGCCTTCGAGCGCATTGTATAACGATGCGTATCGTATTGCAACATTAAATATCGGGTTGCCCTGTATTAGAATTGCCGGGTTGATACAGGCGCCTCGCAAACCTGGCAGACCACGCGATCCACGCCTTGACGAGGCTCTGCTGGAATGTGGATTGGCGGTGATCCTCGAGCGCGGCTACCACGCAGCCACGGTCACTGAGATTGCAAGGCGGGCGGGCGTGGGCACGCCGGCGATCTACCGGCGCTGGCCGACGAAGGTGGAGTTCGCAATTGACCTGATGGTGCGGGTATCCGAACCGGAGCCAATCCTTGAAACTGGCTCGATCCGCGATGCCCTCGTCTCATTCGTGACTCTCCGCCTGCGGACCTGGTCGGCGCCTTTGTTCCGGCAGCTGGTGTTCCCGGCGCTCCTCGAAGCGCAAGCCAAGGGCCCTATGGCGACCCAGATGGGAGAACGGTTCGTCCTGTACCGACAGGCCATGGCGGCACGGATAAGACGGTCGGTCGAATCCGGCGAGCTACGAAGCGACACGAATCCAGATCGCCTGATCGACGTGTTGATGGGCACCATCACGACACCGTTGCTTTTCTTCCAGGACGTGCCCGGGATTGAGGAGGCGCCGTCGATCGTCGACCAGATCTTGTCAGGCTATTCGTCGCACAGCCAGGTCCCGAACCGTTAATCACGCAGGTAAGACGACGAGGGTGGAATAGCGATGGCCTGCCCCGACTTTCTGATCAGCGATGGCTGACCACCCGGCGATCGCCTGCACGCTTTCGGCTGATGACCTCCGGGACCGCGCAGGGGCCTGGGCGAAGCTTCTGGACAGCGGCCTTATCAGACGCGACGTCGTGCCTGGCGGCATCCGGCTGAGTGCAGAGGCAGGAGCTGCGGCTTCCCTTGTGGAGCTGATTGAGCTGGAGCGTGAGTGCTGTGCCTGGATCCAATTCGATGTCCGCGACGGTGCCGTTGTCACGATGACCGCCGAGGGTGACGGCGAGGCCGTGCTCACCGAGATGTTCAAACCGCACTAATCTCCTGGGTCGTGCCCCGCACCGGAGATGAGGCCGTGCTCAGCCAGCGTGCGCTCAATCGCGCGCTGCTCGAGCGACAGCTGCTTTTGCGCCGCACGACGCAGTCAGCCGCAAAGGCGATTGAGCACCTGGTTGGAATGCAGGCGCAAGTGCCGAGCTCGCCTTACATCGGACTGTGGTCGCGCCTCGTTGGCTTTCACCCCGACGACCTGGGCCGGTTGATCAGCTCCCGGCGTGCAGTCCGCATGTCTCTGATGCGCTGCACCATCCACCTGGTTACAGCGCGCGATTGCTACGCGCTGCGCCCTGTGATGCAGCCCGTGCTCGAGCGCGGCCTGTTTGTCGGCAGCCCGTTCGGACGGCAGATCAAAGGTGTTGACATCGCGGCTTTGCTGGCGGCGGGTAGGGCCGCGCTGGATGAGAAGCCACGAACGACAGCTGACATGCGCAGGCTGCTGGCCAAGAAGTGGGCTGGCTATGACCCCAACTCGCTGGCCTACGCGGTTCGCTACCTGCTGCCGATGGTGCAGCTTCCCCCGCGCGGTTTGTGGGGCGGACGGAGCCTCCCTATCTACTCGACTGCCGAGACGTGGCTTGGCCGTCCGCTGAGTGCCGACCCTTCGCCCGACGCAACGGTCATGCGCTACCTGAAGGCATTCGGGCCGGCTACGGTGGCCGACATCCAATCGTGGTCCGGCCTGACCAACGTGCGTGCTGTGACACAACGCCTGCGCCCGCGCCTCCGAATTTTCCACGACGAAAAAGGCCGGGAGCTGCTCGATGTGCCCGGCGGCCTGTTTTCCGACCCGGATACGGAGGCGCCGCCGCGCTTCCTTCCCGACTACGACAATGCGCTGCTTGCGCATGACGACCGCGGCCGGATCATCGCAAAGGAGCATCGTGCGTTGACAGGTCGCCCAACGCTTTTGGTCGATGGTTACGCCATTGGCTCCTGGAAGATCAGTAAGGAAAAAGGCGCGGCGACTCTGTTGGTGGAGACGCTCAGGACGCTTTCCAAGAAGGAGATGAAGGCGGTCGAGGCCGAAGGCGATCAGCTCCTGGACTTCATCGCTGCAGATTTGACGACCAGGACCATCAGGTTCTCCAACTAGGCCCGCTGCCGGCTATCCGCCGGTTGGGTGCTGTGCGTGCTCCGATGGTTCCACCTCGGGCGCCGGGCCGCCGCCCGCGTACTGGTCGTTGACCTGCACCACCTCTTCACCGGGTGCTTGATCGCTGCTCGTCGGCTTGGCACTCGGCTGGGAATCGCTTGGTTTCCGCTTGCGCCGCCCCATGACCTCAACGGTACACCGCGCTTAAATCTCAGCGCTTGATCCGAACTTGAACCTCGTCGCGTGTGGCTGTGACGTCGACGTCACCGGCGCGCAAGCGCATTCCCTCCTCGAGCCGCGTGGCGACAATCGCGCCTTCATAGATGAGCTCTTCGAAGCGTTCTCGGCCCTTGCCTCCCATCCGCACGACGACGCCTCCAGGGCTGCGCCAGACGCCGTTGCCAACGGCTTTGAAGCCGCTGGTTGACAGCTCTCCGATCTGATCGGGCGGCGGTGGGGGCGGTTCAACTTTGGGCCGGTTGACAGGCTTGGCCGGCTTATCTGAATCCGGGGCGGGCCGCGGGGCCGGCTTACGGAAGCGAGCCTGCTCCAACGACAGCCGAAGGAGCTCAGAGCCCTCCTCCTGCTCGAAGAACGCGGACGAGATCCGGCTCGCATCGCGAGAACGGCGCATGCAGTTGGTGCAATCGGCGTCGGTCTCGACCGCTGAGTAAGTCTCGGCCGCCAACGTTTGCCCGCAAAGTGTGGTGACAGGACCGCTTCGCGGGACGCGAGGCGTGAGGTGGATACGCCCGCCGCTCTTGCGACGGACCGACTCGAGCCGGATTCCAGACACGCTCACCGCTTCGACGATAGCGCTAAGTCAGCGTGGGGGCCTCTGACTACAGCAGAGACTCGATCGCCTTGACAACCTCGGCTGATTGTGGCTCCACCTTGGAGCGGAACCGGCGCACCACGTGTCCTTCGTTGTCCACCAGGAACTTCTCGAAGTTCCATCCGACGCTGCCGGCCTTGCCGGCGTCGTCCGGGAATTGGCTCAGAATCGCGTAGAGCGGGTGCTGGTTGGGCCCCTTCACATCGAGCTTGGCGAACATTGGAAAGGTCACTCCGTAGTTGATGCTGCAGAAGCTCTGAATGTCCTCGGCGCCGCCAGGTTCCTGGTGAAAGAACTGATTGCAAGGAAAACCCAGGACCGTGAAGCCCTGCTCCGAGTAACGGTCCTGCAGCGCTTGAAGTCCTCCATATTGCGGCGTAAACCCGCACTTCGAAGCGGTGTTGACGGCCAGGACCACTTTCCCCGCGTAAGCGCCGAGGCTCGCCGGCTTGCCGTTCAGCAGTGGGAGCTCGATCTCGTGGATCGAAGGCACCTGCGTTTGACTCATGCCACTTGAATTGAAGCCTGCACGGCGCTATTCCCGGCCTTCTCGCGCAGCGACCAGGAACGCGACCAGCATTACGACCGCCACCGCCGACAGGACCGCCGGTGCCCCAGCGATACCGAACCATCCGATCGCGACTCCAATCGCCGGAGGGATCACGCCGCCACCGATCATGGTTGCCGGAAACATCCAGGAGGTGGCGCGTGAGTCGCCAGGCCTCAGCTTGGCCAGCCACACCAGCGCGGTTGGAAAGATGGGCGCGATGACAAGGCCGGTGACGATGTATGCGATCGGTGCGGCGTAGCCGTTCAACGCCACGAGCAGTGCTACCACTGCCACGGAGGCGCCCGAGATGATGACCAGCCGCGGGGGCACCCGGTCGGGAATCAGGGCTGCCAGCAATCTCCCGATCGCGAGCGCCAGCCAGAAGCCCGAGGTGATCGAGGCAGCCTCGAGCGAGCGAAAGCCCACAGACTCGAGGTGAGAGGGCATCCACCCGCCGACTCCGGTTTCGACCCCCACGTAAAAGATGAAAGCGACGAGAAAGATGACGACCAGGACGTCCAGCCTTCGTGGATGCGGCAGCGCCTCCGCGTTGCGGCTGGACTTTTGACGCACCACGGGCAGGCGGCCCCGGATCCCGGCCACCGCCGGGAGCAGAACGGCGGCGAGCACCGCGGCAGCCCCGTATAGCGCGGTCAGATGGTCCTGGCTCAGCCTCGAGATCAGGATCGGCCCGGCGACGGAGCCGAATCCGTAAGCGCTGTTCAGCGCGTTGATCAAGGCCGATCGCCGCGGTCCCACGCTGTGGGCGACGAGCTGGTTGAGGCCGAGGTCAAGGCCCCCAAAGCCCAGTCCAACCACAAAGACCGCGACCAGGAACGCGGCCCATGACGGGGCCAATGCCACGCCGGCGCACCCCACCACGAGGGCGACCAATGCCGCCCAAATGGCGGTGCGGCCTGGGAGGCGCTCCATCGCCCACATCAAGGCAAACACGCCGACCAACGCGCCGGCGAAGTGAGCACTGAACACGGCGCCCGCTTCCGGCAGAGTGATATCGAAGCGACGCACGAGGTGTTCGAGCAGCGGGCCGTAAGAAGCTGCCAGGACGCCCATCAGAAGAAAGGTCCCGGCGATCGCCGCCAAGGCAGTCTTCGGAAGGATTACAGGGTTCCCAAGGCGAGTCACCGCCGACCCTTCCACGACACGAGCCATCGCAACATGGTGACGGGAACAGCGGACCGAGTCGGTCTGTGGCCGCCCCCTATGATCGAGCTCGATGCCGATCAAGGTGCTGGCTTTTGATGGCGACGACACGCTTTGGCACAACGAGTCGCGCTTCAGCGTCACGCAAGGCGAGCTGCGCGAGCTGGTGCGCCGGCACGTGCCCGATGCCGACGTCGACAGTCATCTCTTCGAGGTCGAGATGCGAAACCTGACCCTGTACGGCTACGGAATCAAGGCGTTCACACTGTCAATGCTCGAGACGGCAATCCAGCTCACCGATGGGCGGATCCCGGCCGCCGACCTTCAAGTCATCCTTGACTGGGGTAAGCGAATGCTCACGGCACCGACTGACCTGCTGGACGGTGTCGAAAAGGCGTTGCGCGACGCCGGCGCGCGCTACTCGCTGCTTCTAATCACCAAGGGCGACCTGTTCGACCAGGAGAGCAAGCTGGCGCGTTCCGGCCTGGGTGAACTGTTCACAGGCGTCGAGATCCTGAGCGACAAGACAGCCGACTCCTACCGCTCTGTGCTCGCGCGGCGTGAAATCAAGCCCGATGAGTTCGTGATGGTGGGCAACTCGCTGAGATCGGACGTCGTCCCCGTGGTCGCGATCGGCGGGCGGGCAGTGCACATTCCATATGAGGTGACTTGGCACCACGAGCACGTGCCTGACGACTCAATGCCAACCGAGGGCTGGTATCGCCTCGATGCGATCGGCGGACTGAGCCTGCTGCTCGGCTCACTCGAAGGTGGCTAGCTATTGCCGGTGCGGGTACCTGCGCCGCCGCCCGTCATGAGCAGGCCGAGGCGCTCTTCTGGTGTGTCGGCGGGCTCGATGCTGACGATGCCCCCCTCGTAGAAAACCGCAATCCGATCCGATAGCGATCGAATCTCTTCAAGCTCAGCGGATACCAGCAGCACGGCGGTGCCTTCGTCTCGCTCCGCGACGATGCGGCGGTGGATG
>DATCPU010000201.1:0-3359 GCA_036569925.1 Candidatus Dormiibacterota bacterium | reverse complement strand
CCGCGAGCCGATGAAATCCTCGCCGGCTACCTCGCGCGTTTGGAGGCGGCTTTGGCGCCGGTTCCGGACCCTCGACGCCAGGAGCTGCTGGACGAAGTACGAGAGCACATCGCGGAAGCGCGAATGGCGCTTACCGACGAGACTGATGCCGATCTTCTGAACATCCTCTACCGCCTCGGCGATCCCGCTGAAGTGGCCGCTGCAGAGATCGGGCGCGCTGAGCCCACCCCGCCGCCGGCCCGACCAAAGTCGCGGGCCCTGGAGATCGCGGCCATCGTGCTGCTGCTTCTGTTCTGGCCCGTCGGCGTCGTCCTCCTATGGATGTCGGACGCGTGGACCACGCGTGACAAGCTGATTGGAACCCTCTTGCCGCCCGGCGGCTACCTGGGCGTCTTCGTCCTTGGACCGGCGCTGGCGCTGGGAACTTTGACGACAGTCTGCAGGACGGTGTCCGACGAGACCGGTCGGGTGATCTCAAGCACGTGCCCGTCGGCGGGTGCGCAGACAGGTATCGACGTCGGCGTCGGGTTGCTTCTAATCGCCTATCTGGTTGGCCCAATTCTGACCGCGGCCTACCTGGCCGTGCGCCTGCGCCGGAGATGGTCAGCCGGATCGACGAATCGTGACGACGCCATCTCCTACGCGCTCCCCGCAGCCGGCCCCATGTAGGCGTGGCGCCCGGCGTGCGGGCGAGGCAAGCCTGCAACCTTCAGCGCCGTCCTAAGCAACTTTAGTTGACAATGCCTGACTAAGCAACTACAGTTGCTCGCATGCCTGCCCCACTTGGTGGTCCCGCCGATGGACTGGCCGCGTCCTCTGCCCTCAGGGTGATGGCCGACCGCCTCGAGGACGCCGAGGTCGAGCGCGCCATGCGCGAGGGCTGGTCGTGGTCCCAGGTGGCCGAAGCCCTCGGGGTTACCCGCCAGGCCGTCCACAAGAAGCACTTGAGGCGGCTGCTGGCCGCCCGGATCGACCTGCGGAGGCGCGATGTTTAGGTTTCTCGGGGTCGAGCGTCTGGCGCCTCTTTTCGTTCCACGAGAGACCGCACTGGTGGTGGTGCGCCAATTTGTCACCGAGGCCAGGCAGGACTCTGCCAAGTTCGTCGAGGCCGAGCACATGCTGCTGACCCTGGCGACGAACAAGGAAAGCGACGCTTGCCGGGTGCTCAACGAGTCGGGCCTTACCTACGCGCGGCTCATGGCCGCAATGCATGAGGAGCGCCGGCGCACCCTGGCGTTTGCCGGGGTAGAGCCACTCGACGAACGGCAAACCGCAGTCACCGAGCTTCACCGCCCACTGACACTGGGGACGTCGGCGAAAGTGGCGATCAAGCGCGCTTTGATCGCTGCGCGTGACGGTCGCCATCGACGGCCGTGTATCAAGAGCACCGAGCTCCTTCTGGGCATTCTGCAGGCCGAATTGGGTACAGTGCCTCGCACCCTGGCCATTGCCGGCGTCGACCGTGGTGTGCTGATCATCAAGACCAGGAATTCCATGAGCGAACCAAGATGCTGATCCGCCTACTTCGCACCTACCTACGGCCCTACTCCGGGCCGCTCCTCGCTGTGGTCGCGCTCCAGCTGGTGTCGACCATGGCGAACCTGTACCTGCCCAGCCTCAATGCAGACATCATCGACAAGGGTGTGGCGAAGGGCGACACCGGCTACATCCTGTCCACCGGCGGCTGGATGCTGTTGGTGACCCTCGTCCAGATTGCATGCTCGGTCGCCGCCGTCTACTTCGGCGCACGCGCGGCGATGTCGTTCGGCCGCGATATGCGCTCGGCCATCTTCCACAAAGTTGGCAGTTTCTCGGCCCGCGAGGTGGCCCAGTTCGGAGCGCCCTCGTTGATTACCCGCAACACGAACGACGTGACGCAGGTCCAGATGCTCGTCCTGATGACGTGCACGATGATGATCGCCGCGCCGATCATGTGCGTGGGCGGCATCATTATGGCGCTGCGCCAGGACGTCGGGTTGTCGTGGCTGATGGTGGTCTGCATTCCCGTGCTCGTGGTGGCGATCGCGTCGATCGTGGTCAGGATGGTGCCCCAGTTCCGCGCCATGCAGAAGCGCATCGACCTGGTCAACCGCATTCTGCGCGAGCAGCTCACCGGTATTCGCGTGGTGCGCGCATTCGTGCGCGAGCGGGATGAAGCTGAAAGATTTGGGGACGCCAACGCGGCCCTGACTCAGACCGCGCTCCGTGTCGGGCGCCTGATGGTCCTGATCTTTCCGACGGTGATGCTGGTGCTCAACGCTTCGAGCATCGCCGTTCTCTGGTTCGGCGCGGGCCGCGTCGACAGCGGCCAGATGCAGATCGGAGCCCTAACGGCCTTCCTGATGTACCTGATGCTGATCCTGACGTCAGTGATGATGGCGACCTTCATGGCGATCATGATTCCGCGCGCTACGGTGTGCGCCGATCGGATCGGAGAGGTGCTCAACACGGAATCCTCGGTGGTGCCGCCTCTGAACCCTATCCGGGAGCTGCACACGCGCGCCGAGCTCGAGCTGCGCGACGTCGAGTTCCGCTACCCGGGGGCCGCAGCGCCCGTGCTGCGAAACATCTCGTTCAAAGCTACCGCCGGGCAAACCACCGCGATCATCGGCAGCACCGGCGCCGGCAAGTCGACGCTGGTATCCCTGGTCGCCCGGCTGTTCGATGCCACCTCGGGCTCTGTGTTGATCGACGGCGTTGGCGTTCGCGATCTGGACCCGGAGATGCTGTGGAACCGGATCGGCCTCGTGCCCCAACAGCCATATCTGTTCACGGGAACCGTCGCCAGCAACCTTCGATACGGCAATCCGCAGGCGACCGACGAAGAGCTGTGGCAAGCCCTCGAGGTCGCCCAGGCTCGCGACTTTGTCGAAGAGATGCCGGGCGGCCTGGAGGCTCCCATTGCGCAGGGCGGCACGAGCGTGTCCGGCGGGCAGCGCCAGCGGCTGTCGATCGCGCGAGCGCTGGTGCGCAAGCCTGAGGTCTACCTGTTCGACGATTCCTTCTCGGCTCTCGACCTCACCACAGACGCCAAGCTGCGGGCTGCGCTGCGCCGCCAGACCGCCGACGCGACAGTCTTGATCGTCAGCCAGCGGGTGTCGACCATCACAGGTGCCGACCAGATCATCGTGCTGGACAACGGCGCTGTCGTCGGGTTGGGACGCCACGACGAGCTGCTGGAAACCTGCCCGACCTACGTCGAGATCGTCCAGTCTCAGCTGGCGGCGGAGCCGGCGGCATGAGCGAGCGCCCTGTGGCCCCTACCCCGAAGCAGCTGTCGGCGAACGGAGGCCCGGCAGTTCCGGTCCTGTCGGCGGCGAACGGACGGCCGCGCCCGGCCATGCGCGCCGGCATGATGT
>DATCPU010000200.1:0-2957 GCA_036569925.1 Candidatus Dormiibacterota bacterium | reverse complement strand
CGCTTCGAGCTCGAGATTCACGAACGCGTCGAAAAGGGCATGGCTCTGACCGCCGACGACCTCAACCACCTTGCGGCCGACCTCATCGCCGAGGTCTATGGCTCGGAGGTGGAGCTGGGTGAACGAAATCGTGAGCGGGTCGGTTCGACCTGGGCCCAGTTTCACACGCACCTGTACAGCAACTTCTATGTGTTTCAGTACGCAACCGGTATTGCCGGCGCCAACCACCTTGCCGAAAGGGTCGCCGCCGGCGATGCGGATGCCGTGCGGAACTATCTGGCCTTCCTGAAGAGCGGCGGCTCGATGTATCCACTCGACGGGCTCAGGCTCGCCGGCGTCGATATGGCATCGCCCGAACCTGTCGCGTCGGCCTTCGGTGCGTTCGCGGGGATGGTGGACCGCCTCGAGGAGCTGATTGCCGCGCGCGCCTAAAGGAGCCTCAGCACAGCCGCCGTGGCGGCGGCCGACACGATCACGACGATAAAGGGAGCCCGCAGGAGGACGGCGATCAACGCCACGGCCAGAGCGGCAGCGCGCACATCGAGCACCAGGTGCTGACCGGATGAAAAGGTCTGGGTGGCGATCAGGGCCGCCAGCAGTGCAACCGGCAGCAGCGGGACAGTCCGCTGGATGCCGGCGCCCTGAAGCCATCGCGCGGGCAGGGAAAGGCCTGCGAGCTTGAGCGCATAACAGCCAGCTGAGGCGACCAGCACCCCAGCCCAGATCACCTGGCCCTCGCGAACAGCCCGTACAGGGCGACGAGCCCCGCCACGATCAATAGGGGGACCCCAGCCGGAACGAACGGCAGGCACAGCAGGGCAACGAGGCCGGCAGCCATCGCAATTGCCAGCGGTTCGCGCGCTCGAAGGCGTGGCGCCAGTAAGGCGAGGTAAGCAGCCGGAGGCGCCGCGTCGAGACCCAGCACCTTGGGATCGGGCAGCGCGCTGGTCGCGAGCGCCCCGATAAAGGTGCCCGTGTTCCAAAAGGCGAAAAGAAGAAGGCCTGTGACCCAGAACGCAAACCGGCTTTCGCTTTCCGCGTCCCGCGCGATGGCCATCGCAGTGGTCTCATCGATGACAAAGTGCGCGCCCGCGAACCGGCCGAGGCCGCCGACATTGAGCAGGCTGGACAGGCGCACGCCGTAAAGAGCGTTGCGCGTGCCCAGCAGGGCCGCCGTGGCCGCCCCCGCCCAAACGCTGCCGCCTGAGCCGACGATGCCGACGAGGGCGAACTGCGAGGCACCCGTGAACATCAGCACCGAGAGGCAGACCGTCTGCAGCAGAGACAAACCCGACGTCGTCGAGATCGCGCCGAACGACAGTGCGTAGGCTCCTGAAGCGATGGCGATGCTCAATGCATCGCGGATCATCTTTCCGCGGGCGGGACTCGAGACCGCTTCAGCCACCTGCAGAAGTTAGCTCCCTCCCCCCTTCCGGGGGGAGGTTCGGGGGGAGGGTCGGGTGAGAGGCGTTACTTCGTGGTGATTGCGGCCCCCGCCGGAGACAGGACCCACCACAGGGCGCCGAAGCCGTTGACACCCTGACCTTTCGTGTCACCAGGGGCTGCGTCAGGCTTGAAGTAGTAGAGAGGGTGGCCGGCATAGGTGATTTCAGTCGTGCCGTCGGTTCGCGTGGTCGTCCCGAGCAGCGAGGCCTGCGCACCGGTGCCGGCAACGGGGGCGCCGGTGGTGAGCACGGGTGGCCAGAATGAGGCACAGCTCGTGTAGCACGTCGACGCCGTGCTCTTGTCAGCGACGAACAGATATACGGTCTTCCCCGCACTATCGACGAGGATCTGGCCCAGCTTGGCATCGGTGGCGACCATGATCGTCTGGCCTGGTGCCGCGGCGGGGCTCGATGCCGGCGTTGGACTCGAGGCCGTCGCTGATGGGGTCGATCCACCACAGGCCGCCAGGATCACGGCCATCAAAACCGTGGCCGCCGTGACGAAGATTTTTGGTTGCATCGGATGCTCCTGAAATATTTTCCGAGGACGTACCCCGATACCGACCTGGGTTACGGCGCAGGTCTACTCCGGCGTCACATATGCGGCGCTGAGGCCGCCATCGACCAGGAAAGTCGCACCGTTCACGTAGCTCGATTCGTCGCTCGCGAGGAACAGCGCGGCATTTGCGATCTCCCGCGCCTTCGCGAGCCGCCCCATCGGCAGGTGTATGCGGCGCCGCTCGTATGCACCTGGCGTCTCTGAAAACAGGCGCATGAGCAGCGGAGTTTCCACTGGGCCGGGGCATAGCGCGTTGACGCGCACGCCTTGGCGAGCGAACTGCACGGCCAGCTCACGGCTCATCGAGAGGACCGCACCCTTTGAAGCGGTGTAAGCGATCTGCGAGGTGGCGGCGCCCATCAACGCGACAAACGAAGCCACGTTGATCACCGAGCCGCCGCCCGCTTCGAGGAGGTGCGGGATTCCGTACTTGCAGCAGAGGAAGACGCCTTTCGCGTTGACCGCCTGCACCCTATCCCATGCGTCGGGCTCGGTCGTGAGGATTGAATCGTCGTCGGCCGGCATGATGCCCGCGTTGTTGTAGAGGACGTCGACGCGGCCATATCGCTTCTTGGTCTCTGCGTACATCGCCTGGACGCTCTTCGGATCGCTGACGTCCGCTTTGAAGAAGAACGCCTCTCTGCACTCGGAAGCCGCCTTCTCACCGGCATCGACGCCGACATCTGCGACGCAGACTCGCGCTCCTTCGTTGGAGAACAGGATCGCGGCCTCGCGGCCGATGCCCCCGCCCGCTCCGGTGATCACTGCGACCTTCCCGTCCAAGCGACCCTTCCCGGTCATCTAAGCCTCCGTGGATATGAACACGTTCTTGATCTCCGAATAGCCCGCCATCGCGTGCATCCCAAGCTCGCGGCCGAAACCCGACTGCTTGAAACCCCCGAACGGCGTCGTGACGCGGACCGAGCTGTTGGAGTTGATCGAAAGCACGCCGG
>DATCPU010000199.1:0-2512 GCA_036569925.1 Candidatus Dormiibacterota bacterium | reverse complement strand
GCACCTCCGCTGCGTAGCCATCGCGTGCGGCTCGTGCCTGCGCAACGGCGTCAGCCAGCTCGGCCGCCTGGAAGGAATTGGAGCCCATCGTCTTCGTCATTTCGGCTTGGTCAGAACCGTTGGGTTTTTCGGTGGGCTGATGCGCCCGTCCACGTATCCGGCCGCGATCATGTTGAAGAACTGAAAAACGGATTCCTCCATCTCGGAGATCGGACCCGGCTTGAATCCCCTCGACGCCGCCGACCGCTGAACGGACTCGCATGCAGCCCAGTCCTGGCGGTTGGTGACGTCCCAGAACTCGGCCGCATACGAGCCATCGAAACCTACCCGCTCCACCACATCTCGGGGAAACAGGGTTCTGCACTCGACCAGCGTTCGGGTTGGGGAAATGGGTTCCAGACGGTGGCTCAACACATAGTCCGGATGCGGGCTGATCAGCAGGTTCGGAAACAGGGCGACGTAATAGACGCGATTCTGGAGCTCAGGTGAAAGCCCCGGCAGCTTGGGCGCGCCGCCCTGTCCTGTCAGCGACATCGTCTGAGCGCCCCCGATCAGCTCCATCCATCCCCCGATCCACATGCCTGTCGCGTCAATGTTCAGTCCGCTTGTCGGCGGGCTCACGCGGCAGAGCTCCGGGTGGATCTCGGAGCAGTGGTAGCACTCCTGGTAGTTCTCGTGGAGGATCTTCCAGTTGGCCTCCACGATGTAGTCCATCTGCGACACCTCGACCATGTCGCGCGGCGCCCAAGCGTCGATGATCGCCCTTAAGTTCCCGAGGTGTTCTCGCAACGGCTGGGCATCCCCTGACACGTTGACAAACGCCCATCCCTCCCACTCGTCGACGCGGACCGATGTTAGCTTGTGCTCGCCGACTTGGAAACCAGGTCGCAGTCCCAGCTGCGGCGCCGATTTCAGGGAGCCGTCCTGCCTGTACGTCCACCCGTGATAAGGACACTGGATCAACAGGCCTTCGGCGGAGTCTCCGACTGGCAGCAGCTCGTGGCCGCGGTGCCTGCAGACGTTGAAAAAACCCCTCAGCGTGCCGGCGTCATCGCGCGTGAGCAAGATCGACTCATGCCCGACCTTCAGGGCGCGCCGCGTGCCACTACGCATGAGACCTTCGGTCCGGCCCAGGCACACCCACGATGGCTCGAAGAACTCACGCAGCTCCCACGCGAACAGCTCAGGCGACGTGTACGCCTCGCCGGGAAGCGTGTAGCTCTGCCTGAACGGCGCAAGCGATCCCCGCAGCAGCTCGTGGTCGATGGGGGCGGGTCTAAAGCTCACGAGGTCACCGCGGCTTCCGCTGGAAAGGGCAACGCGATGGGGTCGGTGGCCAGCCGGCTGCGGCCATGCTCGTCGAAGCGGTCAAGGCCGAGGTCGCCAACCTCGGCGACGGCGGTGCGGCCTTCGAGCGCGAGGTCGGCCGCGATCTTCGCGACGGCAGGGCCCCACATCATTCCGTGGCCCGCCGCGGATGCGATCGTGACTCCCTCGATCTGCTCGCCGTCACGAGTCAAAGCCGGTCCGAGGATCGGCTGATGGTCGGGCGTGTAGTCGATGGTGGCCGCCCACGCTCTGCGCAAACCCAAGCCTGCGGTCACCGGCAGGTAGCGGGCAAGCCGCGATCGCATCTTTTCCAGGTACCTCCAATCGATCTCACGTGAAGGCCCCGGCGGTTCATCGGGGTTGCTCATCCCGAAGAGCAAGCCTCCTTCCTCGAGTCGCCAGTAGAGGCCCGCGCTGAGGTCGAAGCCCATCGCCTGTCGGGCCACTTCGAAGGCCGGATGGGGCTCGGTCACAGCGACCTGGTGGCGTACGGCGCCCGCCGGAATCTCCACGCCCGCGGCGATGCCGACCTCGTGCAGGGTTGGGCCTCCGGTCAAGATGGCACGAGAGGTCTCGATCAGGCCGGCGGAGGTCAATACGCCAGTGAGCTTGCGGCCGCCCGCGGTCTTCTCCGTACGCAGGCCGACAAATGCGGTGTGCTCACGGAGCTCGACGCCGGCCTGTTGCATGGCGAGCAGATAGGCGGCGACGTTTCGCGGGGGATCGATGCATCCGTCCGTGGCGAGGTAGCTTGCGCCCACGAAGCTGTCTCGCGCCAGCTCAGGATTGAGCTCCGCTGCAGCGTCCGGTTCGAGCCATTGGGCGTCGACGCCCGAGGCCTGCTGCATCGCCACCCGCTCGCGTCCGACTCGCGCCTCCTCGGCAGTGCCGGCGAAGATCAGATAACCCAGCTCACGGAAGGCTGAGTCGGTGCCCAGGCGTGCCTGCTGGTTTCGATAGAAGTCGATGCTCCAATGGCCGAGCGCCACTGTAGTCGGGGTCCCGCCCTGGGCGCGGACCATGCCGGCGGCGCGGCTGCTGGCCCCGATCCCGGCTCGCCCGCGCTCCACGACCAGCACCCGCCCGGCGCCCTGGGTGGCAGCAAAGTACGACCCCCAGCCACCCACTGTTCCTGCTCCAACCACGACCAGGTCGGCGCGGTCGCTCATCACCGCGCCATTAT
>DATCPU010000198.1:0-15321 GCA_036569925.1 Candidatus Dormiibacterota bacterium | reverse complement strand
CAGTACTACGACGTCTACGTCAACCCAAACGGCTGCGATGCCAACACCACCAACTTCTCATTTGTCGGCCGCTTCCTGGCGCCAGGATTCACCGACGGCGGCGCTCCCCCCGCTGCGGCCATCGGGCCGTACCCGAGCGGCGCCAACAAGACGCTGGTGGGCGGACAGCTGGGTTGGCCGTGTCCCGCGGCGGCGGTTTCGATTTGCAACCTCGCGTACAACAGCCTCACT
Source organism: Candidatus Dormiibacterota bacterium (assembly GCA_036569925.1). Taxonomy (GTDB): domain Bacteria; phylum Chloroflexota; class Dormibacteria; order Dormibacterales; family Dormibacteraceae; genus Palsa-872. Next base: position 15,090 of record DATCPU010000198.1, on the reverse strand, counting down.
CCGACCGTTCCCTGCTTCGCGCTGAGCCGCGCCAAGCTGTGCCAGGCCCCTGACAGCGAGCTGGCGCCGCAATGCTTCAGCGGGTGCCCTCCAACGCCGGGAACGCTGTCTCAGGAGAACGCGCCGATGAAGCTCCAGTACATGCCCGACACGGGTGGCGACGTCGCCAACGAAAACTACTGCGTGCCTTCGGCCAACCCGGGCGACGCCAACGCGCCCTGCGCCGGGGCCTCGGTCACGCCAGGCGCGGTCCAGTTCTACATGCCCGCGGGATCGTGCATTAACCAGAATGCCCAGGGCGCGACCTATGTCTTCAGCGGTGAGCAGTACAACTGGATAGTGATCTATCAGCCTGCCGCCAACACCTGTTCGAACACGATGAACGGCGGCTCGGCGACGCAGTACATAGGAACGATTTACACCCCCGCCGCAGGCTGGACCATCAACGGAGGCAACCGAGCCCCCCTTGCCGGCCAGGTCATCGTCTATACCGCCACTGTCTCGGGCGGAGCCAGCGTGGGCATCGACTTCAACCCCAATTACGCTCCGGCCCCACCGGCCGCGCGACTCATCAACTGAGCCGCGCGGCGGCAGCCGGCGTTTGCTCAGCCTTCGATAAAGGTCGTGGCGGTTTCCTGGATGCGGCCGGGCGACCTGACTGACAGGGCGATGAACAGGATGACCCCGAGCCCGAGCCATGCAAGCACGACCCACGGCGCGGCATTGGCAGGCGCGGTCAGCGCGCTGATGCCGAGGTCGGCGAAGTCGATCCCAAAAGCGGCCAGCAGGACCGGGATGAATATCAGAGTTCCAACAATTGGCACGATGACGTTCCAGACGATGTTCAGCTCAGCGCGCTGCTCCCGCACGAAGAAGACGAGGTTGCTCACGTTGGTCAGGATGTAGATGAGCACGATGATCAGCGTCGCGATTGTGCCGAGCAGAGCAAACGCATTGAGCGGGCCTTTCAGGGCGAAGCCAAGGACGATCGCCAGCACGATGCCGAGCGCGCCTTGCGCGTGCACTGCGATGTAGGGAGTCTTGTATTTCGGATGGATTTGGGCGAGAGCCCTCGGGAGGATGCCGACCCGGCCCAGAGCAAAGCCGACTCGCGAAGCTGCATTTGCGCCGGCGCTCGAGTTGGCGAAAGCGCTGTTGACGATGGCGAGCAGAACCAGAATCGAAACTGGTCCCCAGACCTTGCCTGCAAGGCCGTCCCACGGGTCGCCCCCATTGAAAAAGAAGAAGCCGTTCGTGGGGTCGGCGGCAAGGTTGGGACCGAAGTAGACCATGGCCGCGTAGTAGCAGATCAGATAGAACACTCCGATCAGCACGCACGAGAGGATGACCGCCCGCGGGATGGTGCGGCGAGGGTCCTTCGTCTCCTCGGCCAGCGGTAGAGATGCTTCGAAGCCGATGAACGCCAGGACCGTGTACACCATGCCGGCGAACACGGAGCCCCAACCATGCTGATTGCCCGTCGTGGGGCTGAACACGCTGAGCGTGTTGTTTGACCCCGCAGCGATGATGAGCGTGATCGCCAGGGCGAGGAACACGATGATCTCGAAAGCCCCGAGAAACACGCCGGTCTGCGTGGAGATGTGTACCCCGCGGTAGACCAACACCCAGACGCCGATCCCTGCGACGGCGGCAAAGGGGGCCCAGAGCTACAGCGGCGTTCCGAAGTGGTTATTCAAGAAGACAGCTATCACGTTGCCGAAGATGAGGTAGAGGAGCGGGGCGACCAGCGGCTCGGCCAGCATGAATCCCCAGGCGACGAAGAATCCGACGGCCGGGTGAAGACCGCGCGCGCTGAACGTGTACAGGCCACCTGCGGACGGCAGATGGCGGGCCAGCTGGCCGATGCTGATCGCGACTGTCAAACAGGCGACCAGCGCCAGGATCACGGCAAGAGGGGTGGCCCCGCCCGCGTAGGTGACGGCGAAGATGATCGAGAACGCGACGGCCGCCGCGGGCGCCATATGCGTGATGGATTGAAAAAGAACCTGTGGGAGACCGATCGCGTCTCGCTGAAGGCCCGCGTCAGCTTGCTGGGTCCTGGTAGCCATGAGTCCCCTCCCTCCTCTGGCGATCGGCCGCTTCTAGCGAGACAGATCGTAGGGGAGGCGAGCGCCAAATGGACGTCCGACTTGAACGCCGCGCAGTGCCGCAATCTAGCGCTTGCGGTGGCCCACAAAGAAATCCCGACCCAGGCCGCCGAGTGACTCTCTTGGAGCTTTGAGCACGAACCCGACCTCGCGCAATAGCCGCCGCCAGTCGGCGCGAGAGAAGAGCCCGTAGTGGTGCCGGTCGTGCTCGACGCGCATCCCGCCCGTCCGATCTCGGATCAGAATCGCAAAGTCGACGAAGTAGCTGGTGTCTGCGGGATCGGGATCGGTCGTCCACTGCAGGAAGCGGACGCTGCCGCGGTCGGTGTCGTTGCCGCCATGGTCGACGTTCTCGACAAAGGTCTCGCGGACGAAATCGGGGGCGAATAGCGCGGCGCCACCGGGCCGGCAGTGCACGAAGGCGGTGTTGAGCGCGGCGCGCAGATCGGCCTCCGTCGTCATGTGGCAGATGGCGTCGTGCACGAACACAGCGTCGAACGTGCGACCGAGGCGCACCGTCCGTATGTCGCCCTCGACGTGCTCGCACTCGGGGTTCAGGGCGCGGCTGACCGCCAGCATGTTGGGCGACAGATCCACCAGCGTCATCGCAAAACGAGACTTGAGGTGGAAGGCGCTGTTGCCGCCGCCCGAGCCCAGCTCGAGCACTCTCCCCGGCGCGGGAGAGGAGGTCTTGGCGAGCACGCGCTTGAAGAATGTCGCCTCCGCTCGGTACTCCTCTGGAGTCGAGAAGGTCGGCCACCACTCGGCCAGCTCGTGGTACAGCTTTGGCACGCTCGGATTGTCGCGGAGCAAGCCGTCCACAGGCGTGCACCGTTTAAGGGAGTTGCAACGTTGTACCGGTTGAGGTGGAGGCCTTAGCTGCCAGCCGGGAACTGGTCACGAGCGCCGTCGGTGGCGACGCCCAGGCGTTCGAGCTTCTCCTCGACCCTCTTTGGGATCCGGCCCATCGGTTGGCGTTCTCGATGCTTGGTGAGCAGCAGAGCGCTGAAGATGCAGTCCAGGAGGCAGCATTGAAAGCGTGGCGGAACGTACGACGACTGCGGCCCGAGACGCAGACCTTGCGGCCCTGGTTTCTCACGATTGTTGCCAACCAGTGCCGCTCGATGAGGCGCAGCCCCTGGTGGCGAGTGGTGCGGCTGGCCGACCCTCCCGAGCGAACAAGTCTGGATCGCGATGCTGACGGACGCATCGAATTGGAGCGTGCTCTGCGGGTTCTGCCGTACGACCAACGACTGAGCCTAGTACTGCGCTACTTCCTCGATCTGCCCATGGATGAGGTCGCGCTAGTGCTCGCCATCTCGGTTTCAGCCGCGAAGTCGCGAGTCCGCAGAGCGCTGAAGGCTTTGGAGCCTGCGGTGGCGGCGCTTGGGGAGGAGCCATGAACGAGGACAAAGTCGAGAGGCATGTGCGAGCCTACTTCGAGCGCTCCTACCGGGCGCCGGCGCCGGGCTTTGGCGCGAGGATGCGGTCCGATCTCGCAACTGCGCCCCGTGCGGCCACACTTCCTGGCTGGGCCCTTGGCCTGGTCGCTGTGATCTTGGCCCTGGCCACAGTTCTGGCGCTGACGCTTCCGCGACTCCTGTCGGTTGCTCCAATCCCCGGCAATCGAGCTCAACGGGTCATCCCGTGGCTCTCACTGCCGGCGCAGCTCGAGGCGCCTGTCGTCCCATCGCCGACGCCAAGCCCGCTGCCGTCTGGCATCCGGGCCTGCACTTCCGCCCAGGTGCAAATGAATGCTCTCGGGAGCGGAGGCGCGGGCGGCCATGTCTTCCAAAGCTTCGGCTTCTCAGGCCGTGGCCCTGGATCCTGCTTCTTGCAAGGCACGCCGGCAGTGGCGATCTTCGACAGCTCCGGACGGCTGTTGCGTTTCAAGACCCGAGAGCCGTTCTTACCCGCTGACGGAACTGGTCCTGTGCTGGTGAAGCCCGGCCCACTGCCAGACATGAACTCCGAAACTGGCCTGACGCTTGGCCAAGCATCGGTCACGATCGAATGGATCAGTCAGCCTGAAGCGTGCCCCGTGGGCTCCCCCCGCGTCCATATTGATGTGGCGAAAATCACGTTCTCGGCCGAGGGTGCTGCTCTTACTGCTCACGTGCCGGCTCGGCCCGATGCGTACATCTGCGCTGGACTTGGAATCGGCACCTTCCAAGGCCCTGTTCCCCCCGTTGTGGAGCCGCCGCTGTTGCCGTTGCCCAGCGTCGCGTTGCATGCACCATCGACAGCGCGCGCCGGGGGCGACCTCGTGTACGAGGTGACGTTGACCAATGAAAGGTCGGTCTCGATTGACTTGACCACCAACTGTCCCGACTACGGCCAGGAGATATTTGAAGGTGAGGTCGCCGGCGGCCCGCCACGGGGCATCAAGTCTCTCTTCCAATTGAATTGCGGACCGGCGGGCACGATTCAACCTGGGCAACGCCTGACCTTTGAGATACGGCTGGCCCTGCCGCGGGACACGGCTCCAGGAACCTATTCACTCTTTTTCACACTCGGCTACCCGTGGAACGAGATGACTACGCCGACGAGTGCCCGCTTGACGGTCAGCGCATGACGAATCCGCAGCCGGTCTATGCGTAGTCGCGTCTATCAAAGAGAGACGATCAGCGACAGTAAGGCTGGACGAGGAGCAAGCACGGCGGCAAAGGCCGAATATCGGATCGAGCCCGGCAAGCAAGAAATAATCGTCACCCGGGTTTTCGATGCGCCGAGAGACGTGGTTTTCAAAGCCTGCACCGACCCGGACCTCCTGGCCAGGTGGTGGGGGCCGCGGCGCTACACGACGACCGTCGACAAGATGGACGTCAAGCCGGGAGGCGTATGGCGATTCGTCCAGAAGGACACAGCCGGCAACGAGTTCGCCTTCCATGGCGTGTACCACGAAGTCACGGCACCCAAGCGCACCGTGCAGACCTTCGAGTTCGAAGGAGCGCCCGGGCATGTTTTGCTCGACACGGCGATATTCGAAGAAGCCGACGGCAAGACCAGGCTGACGCAGCAGTCCGTCTTCCAGTCAGTGGAGGACTGCGATGCAATGGTTGAACCCGGGATGGTAGAAGGTTCCACCGAATCGATGGACCGGCTGGCTGAGCTGCTCGCGGAGCTGTTGAGAAACAAGGGCGGTCGGTAAGGCGGGTATGAAAGAAAGGGCAATGACAGCTGGAGGGGCGGTTCCCGTCACCGGAGTGTCCGAGCTTGTGCTCGAACAGAATGACCTGGCCGCGGCGGAGCATTTCTACGCCGAGGTTCTCGGATTTCCGGTGGTCGAGCGGTGGCATCGCAACGGCGAGGCGGTGTGGGTGATGGCCGGGGATCGGACTCGCATCGGGCTGTGGCGGCCGCAGCTAGGGCTGGGGGGTGGCCGCGGCGGAGTGCATGTCCACTATGCGATGCAGCTACCCGCCGACGCTTACGACGGGGTCATCACGAGGCTTCGAGACCGCGGGTATACCGTTCTCGATCACGACCACTCTGCATATGCGAATGGTCGCGGTCGCGCTGCCTACGTTACGGATCCGGGCGGCCATGTCGTGGAGTTCTGGACGTGGGACGTCGCCGGCCATTTGAGCGAGCTCGCAGCCGGCGAGTCTCCGGGCTCGCATTGATGGGAGGGGTTGGGCAAATGACAGTCGACGAGTTCGTCAAGGCGAATGTGGCGGTTGAGTTCAAGCCTGTCGTGGCCGCGATCCGGGCGTTGATGAAGGAGTGTGCCCCGGAAGCTCAAGAGGTGATGAGCTACGGCATGCCCGTCTACAAGGGGAAGTCGCTCTTTGCCTGGATCAATCCGCCAAAGAAGGACGTCACGCTGAGCTTTACACGCGGTGTGAAGCTGGAGGACAAGTACAACCTACTGCGCGGCAGCGCAAAAGCAGGCACCAGGCACGTGAAGATGCGAACTCTTGCCGACGTGAACAAGCCGGCCCTCAAGTACTACATCAAACAGGCGCTGCAGCTGGACCGGGCCTGAGTAACCGCCCGCACGTGTGAGTCGTGAAGACCACTACGAGCGCCGGCGGTGCTCCGGGTGTCAGGAAACATTCAAGGTGTGTCTGAGGTCAGTTGTGCACCACTGACGGTTCGACGTCATTCAGCGCATCTATGGCTGACGACGGCCTGCGCGGCTTTGGCTATGAGGTCGCTGCGCTGCTGCGGACGATTTTGATCAGCTCGCCCGCGAGGCCGATCGACTCGTCGGTGGGGAGGACGCTGTTATTGAAGGTGAAACCGCCAAACCCCGCGTCCACGTACTTGCCGATCGCGTCTGCAGCCTGCTGCACCGTGACCGGGGTGATCATTGCGCGCCGCTCGGCCGGCACGCTCGCGAGTATCGCCGCGGCGTCTTTCTCATTCTCGGCCAGCACCAGGCCAACGCCGAGAGTTAGCAGCACCTCGGCAGGATCTCGTTTGACGGCGGCGCAGTGCTCTTCGAAGATCTGCTTCTTGCGCTTGAGGTCGTCGAGGCTCGAGGCAAACCAGTGGCCGATATCGCCGTGCTGTGCGAGCAACCGAAGGGTGCGCCGCTCGCCGGTGCCGCCGATCAGGATCTTCGGACCTCCCGGCTGCACGGGCCTCGGCACATTGAGAGCCCGGTCGATCTTGTAGTACTTGCCCTCGAACGAAGGCCGGTCCTGGGTGAACATCAGCTTGGCGATCGTCAGTGCCTCGTCGAGGCGGTCCATGCGCTGCCCGATGGGCGGAAACTCGATGCCGTATCCGATGTGCTCGGATTCGTTCCACGCGGCGCCGATGCCGAAGATCGCGCGGCCCTTGGAGATAACATCCAGCGTCGTCACCTGCTTTACCAGCAGCGCGGGATTTCGGTAGGTCACGCCAGCCACCAGGGTTCCAAGCAGCACACGAGATGTCTGCGTCGCGAGCGCGGACAGCGTGGTGTAAGCCTCCATCATCGGGTCGGTCTCAGGACCGATGCCGCCGATTTGATAGAAGTGGTCCATGACTGTGACCAGGCCAAAGCCGGCCTTCTCGGCAGCTTGTGCGGATTTGGCGACACGATCGAACAACTGGTCGTCGGGGACGCCCGCAAAGGTGAACTTGGGCATGTGAAAACCGAAAAGAGGAGTCATATCTAGAAAAACGGCGAGCGGCGGCCGGGCATTCCCAACTCGGCCGTGAAATTCCTCATTGAGTTGTTAGCGTCGATCGGCCGGACTAAGACCGTCGAGCACCACGGTCCAACGTTCGATCCGGACCGGACGTAGCATCCCGTTCGCAGCCCACGGGTCTTCAGCCATCCGCTCGCGGATAGCGCTTTCGGACTCAGCCTCGGCGACCCAGAGCACATCGCGCTCGCCTTCCAGCGGGCCGGCAAGCAGCAGGAAACCTTCGGCCACGAGGCCATCCATGTAGGCCGCGTGCTCGTCCCAACCGGCCTGCTTGCGCATGTCTCGAGACCAGTCCCAGGGGCCGCCCCGCTCGACTCGCACCACAAAACGCGCCATCCGCCAAGCGTAGTGCCTGCAATACCGCGGAACTGTTTAACCAGTGTTTACCCATAGGGCTGAGCCACAGACGCATCGTCACCGCACGCTGCAAGCAGTTTGTCTGGTCACCGGCTGGCGGCCGCCGCCACAGCCATTGCTCTCGCCGCTGTTCTGATATTCGTCCGAGCGCCCGCACAGGCTTCGATTTTGCCGCCAATGGATCACGTATTCGTCATCGTCATGGAGAACCATGCGTATGGCGAGGTCGTCGGCAGCACATCCGCCCCGTACTTCAACAGCGTGATTTCATCCGGTGCGCTGGGCGAGAGTTACTTTGCCGTGGCTCACCCGAGCCTCCCCAATTACCTCTCTCTCGTTGGCGCGAGCACGTTCGGCATCACCTCGGACTGCACCACCTGCTGGGTCACCGCCCCGAACATCGCCGACAGAGTCGAAACCGCCGGCAGCACCTGGAAGGCATACATGGAGTCGATGCCATCGCCGTGCTTTGTCGGCGACAGCTATCCATACGTGCAGAAACACGACCCACTCATTTACTTCAACGACATCCGCACCAATGCCACGCGGTGTGCCCAGCACATCGTTCCGTATTCGCAGATGAGCACCGATCTGAAGTCCACCACCACCACGCCCAACTACGCGTTCATAACTCCGAACATGTGCAATGACACACACGACTGCGCCGTCGGCACGGGAGATGCCTGGCTCAAAGCGCAAGTGCAGGTGATCCTTGGCTCGCCGGCATTCAAGACGCAGCATTCGCTGTTGGCGATTGTGTGGGACGAGGACGACTCCTCCGCCTTCCAACCAGGTGCCGCTCCTTCTGCTCGGTTCGGCCGCCGGGGCCGGTTCCAAAAGCCTCGTGTCATATGGCCATTACTCGCTGCTTCACACAATCGAGAACGGGCTCGGACTGCCCACACTGACTGTCAACGACACGACGGCTCCGATGGCGGACATGCTGGCTCATCGGCCGTCGCCATCGCCATCCCCATCGCCCTCGCCATCCCCGCGCACAGGGGATCGGACTGGCGTGACCTCGACCTCACCCTCGCAGTCGCAGGCCCGTCAGCCGGCGGACCAACCGCCCGCAGGCGGTCCGACCCGATTTCCAGCCAGAGCGCCTCAGCCCGGTCCCGCGCGGACTGCCAATGAAAGTGGGATCGCCCCAACACTGTGGCCCCTGGTTGACTACGCCATCCAGGCAGTGCAGATCGTTTCGGCTTTCCAGACGGCGCATCGAGAATGGATGGCACCGTTTCGCATCTAGCGCGCTAAGCGAGCTGGGTCGATCCGGCTTCGTGGTGTCGATGCCGGGCCCTGATTGGCCCGGAGAGGGCGTCGCGTGAACCATCCGTCAAAGGCGGCGTGCGTCGACGATCCTTTGCAGGAATCTCTGCGTCCGCTGTTCCCGCGGGTTGGAGAAGATCATCTCGGGCGGCCCCTCCTCGAGGATCACGCCCTCGTCCAGGAAGCACACCCGGTTCGCGATCTCGCGCGCAAACCCCATTTCATGGGTAGCGATCAGCATTGTCATCCCCTGCTCCGCCAGGCTCCTGATCACGCCGAGCACCTCGCCGACCAGCTCAGGATCGAGGGCGGAGGTGACCTCGTCGAGGAGCAGTAGGCTCGGGCCCATGGCCAGCGCGCGCACGATCGCCACTCTCTGCTGCTGGCCTCCGGACAACCGGTCTGGGTACTCGTCACGCTTCTCCGCCAGGCCGAAGCGGCGCAACAGCTCGGTGGCCTCCGTCTCGGCGGCCGCCTGTGTCTTATGCAATACCCGAGTGGGCGCCAGGGTGATGTTCTTGAGCACCGTCATGTGCGGGAAGAGGTTGAAGGCCTGAAAGACAATGCCGACCTGGCGCCGGACAGCATTGACATCGGCGCCGGGTCCGCTGATCTCTGTGCCGAAGAGCTCGACGACGCCGGCGTCGATGGGCGCCAGGGCATTGATGCACCTGAGCAAGGTCGACTTGCCCGATCCGGAAGGCCCGATGAGGCACACAACCTCATGGGACTGGATTGTCAGGTCCACACCGCGGATCACTTCAGCCGCCCCGTACCGCTTGTGCACTCCCCGCAAGCGCACCACCGTCTCACCTCGAGAAAGGGCGGAGGCCTTCTGCGAGCTCATGCTGCGACCTCGCCGTGCCGCTTCCTGCGATCTCTCGCGACCAGATAGTCGGTGAACCGAGCCAGTGGGACGGTCAGAAGGAGGAAAAGGAGAGCCGCGACCGTGTAGCCGGAATAGTTGAAAACCGTGGAGCTGTAAATGCCGGCCGCCCGGTTGGCTTCGATGACGCCGAGCACCGCGACGAGGGCCGTGTCCTTCTGCAGGCTTATGAAATCGTTGAGCAGCGGAGGCACGACGCGGCGTACTGCTTGAGGGATGACCACGAAGCGCAACGCCTGCCACTCGGACAGCCCCAGCGACCGAGCTGCCGCGGCCTGGCTCGGATGCACCGAGTCGATGCCGGCCCGATAGACCTCCGAAACATAGGCCGCATAACAAAGGACGAGGGCGGCGACGCCGTAGACCACCGGATCCTGCGTGGACACGACGTCGAGGTTCAGCGCGGGGAGTCCGAAACCGATCGCGTAGATCACCAGGATCAGAGGCACGCCACGGAAGAAGTCGGTGTAGGCGACGGCCAGCAGCCGAATCGGCAGCAACGCGGGCGCATGCAGCTGTCGAATCACGGCGATCGCCAGCGCCAGCACCAGAATCAGCACTTCTGCGATCAGAAACATCTCGATGTTGAGGACGATGGCCCCTGCAACTGAGTAGAGGCCGCGCTCGGGATCGCCAAGCAGCGCCCGGCGCATGTCGCCGAGGTTGAAGAAGGTGTGTCGCACCTCGGCGCTGCCCGGGGCGAGAAGGAACAGGAACGCCAGCACGGCAATCACCAGCACCGTGCTGGTGGTCGAGGCCACGATACCGCCGCTCCCGCCAAACAGGCGCGAGCGGCGCTGGCCGCGGTCAGTGCTTGCGGGCACCATCAGCGGCGCGTGTGGCTAGGGCTGGATGACGGGGATCGAGATGTAGTCGGAGAGGTACTGTGCCTGCAGGCTCTTGAGCGTGCCTGCCGTGCTCAGCTTGTCGATCGCCTGGTTCACGCAAGCGACCAACGGATTGTCCTTCGCGAACAGCATGCCCATGTGCTCGCCAGTGGTTGGGAACTGTCCCACGACAGCGCCGTTCGGCACCTGCTGGCTGGCCATGTAGGCGGCGGTTGGGGTGTCGATCACGATGGCGTCGATCTGCTTCACCTTGAGCGCGGCGACCGCGTCGTCGAGGGTGTTGTAGACGCGGGGCGTCTTGGTCGGCTTGATCTGACTCTGGATGTAAGCGAGGCCGGTGGTGCCCACCTGATCGCCGTATCGGTAGCCGGCAAGATCGGAGGGATTGTGCGCATTGACGATGGGGTTGCTCTTGAGAGCCACCACCGCCTGGTTAACATCGAAGTAGCTCTTGCTGAACGCGACCGCCTGCTCGCGATCCGGAGTGACGGAGATCTCGTTGACGTCGAAGTCAAACTTCTTTGGCCCAGGAGCGTAGGAGCTGTCAAACGGTTCGACGACCCACTTGACCTGGTCGTTGCTGAAGCCGAGCTGCGTGGCGATGGCGTACGCGACCGCACTCTCGTAGCCCTTGCCGTTGGAAGGCTTGTTATTGCTGAACCAGGGGTCGTACGCAGGGCTGTCCGTGGCGACCGTCAGCTGGCCTGAGGTCTGAAGGTTCAGCTTGGCGACCGAGCAGTCCAGCGTGGCCGCGGACGGTTGGGCGGCGGGCTGGTTGGTCGAGCCGCACGCAGCGGCGGCAAGCTGCAGCGCCAGTGCGACCAGGACGAGTAGCTTTTTCCCCATTTCTTCTCCCTCCCGACAGACGTGAGACGGGAATATTACCCGGCGCCGGAGCCATTCGGCGTCGTGGGTTGACAATCAGTGAACCCATGAAGTTCGCCGGGCTCGGCCAGTACCTCGATCGGATGGAAGGCACGCGCAGCCGCAATGAGCTCGTGAAGTTGCTGTCCGAGCTGTACTCGCAGGCGTCACCCGAAGAGATTCAGCCGCTGACGTACTTGATCCAGGGCCGGGTGGCGCCTTTTTTTGAGCCGATCGAGATCGGAATGGGCGACAAGCTCGTGATCGCGGCGATAGCGGAAGCATCGGGCCGGCCGGTCGCCGAAATATCCGGGCTCTACGACACCCTCGGTGACCTCGGCCTGGTCGCGGCGGACGTCGCAGGCAAGCCCTCCGGCAAGGCGCCGACCGTAAGCGAAGTCCACGCCGAGCTGCTAAAGATCTCAGGTGCGGCGGGAGCCGGCTCGGTTGAGAAGAAGCGGAACACGTTCGCCGCGTTGCTGCGCGTCCTCGATGCACCTGCGGCCAAGCACCTGGTGCGGATCGCACTCGGGAGGTTGCGGCTCGGCGTGGGCGATCCGACAGTGCTCGAGGCGCTGTCATTTGCCAAGAAGGGAGACCGCTCACTGCGCCCCTTGCTGGAGGCGGCGTACAACCGAACCTCGGACCTGGGCCTCATCGCCCGAACTTTTTGGACCGGGGGCGAGAAACACGTCGCGGCTTTGAAGATCACAGTCGGCCGGCCCTTGCGACCGCAGCTGGCCGAACGGCTGCCGAGTCCCGAGGCCGTCATCAACAAGCTAGGTCCGGTCGCCGTCCAGCCGAAATATGACGGTGTCCGGGTACAGATACATAAGAAAGGGTCCGAAGTTCGTATTTTTTCGCGGAACCTCGAGGACTACAGCCTCATGTTCACCGAGCTTGTGACTGCCGCCAAGAAGCTCAAGGACCGCTCACTCATCCTTGACGGCGAGGCGATCGGCTACAACCGGGTGTCGGAGGAATACGTGGCCTTTCAGCAGACGGCGTCGCGTCGCCGGCGCCACGGTATCGAAGAGGCGGCGGCCAGCACGCCGCTGGTCGCTTTCACATTCGACGTGCTCTATCGCAACGGCAAAGACCTTACAGCTCTTACTTACGAGGAGAGGTACGCGCTCCTCAATGAGGTGCTTGTCGATTCCAGGGTCCTGCTGCCGACGCCGCTGACCCGCATCGACTCGGCGGACGAGCTCACAAAAACGCTGCTTGACAACATCAGCAAGGGTCTGGAAGGAGTCGTGGTCAAGCGGATGGATTCGCCTTACCAAGCGGGTGCGCGCAACTTCAACTGGGTCAAGTTGAAGCGCACCACGAGCGGACAGCTGAACGACACCGTCGACCTGGTTCTGCTGGGCTATTACTTCGGCAAGGGCAAGAGAACCGAGTTCGGCCTGGGCGCGCTGCTCGCGGGCGTGTACGACTCCGTAAACGATCGCTTTGAAACCATTACCAAGATCGGGACCGGGCTGTCCGACGAGGGTTGGCGCGACATCCACAAGCGCGCTGACAAGCTGCAGGTGCCGGAGAAGCCGGCGCGTGTGCGATCGCTGCTCACCCCTGATGTCTGGCTGAAGCCAGAGGTCGTGGTCGAGGTGCTCGCCGACGAGATCACGCCAGGCACGAATCACACGGCGGGCAAGGTGGGCGACGAGCCAGGTTACGCGCTGCGCTTCCCGCGGATCGTCTCGTTTCGATCCGCGGACAAACGTGCCGAAGACGCGACGACGGTCAAGGAGATCATCGAGATGTACCGGCAGCAGGGCCGGCGGATCCTGCCTGCCTGATCCCTGACGCTGACTGGCGTCTACTTGACTCTGGGAGGCGGCCTGTAGATGTCGCTGTGAGCTCGTTGAGCTTGCGCATCGTGTTCGCGCTGCGGATGGTGATCTTCTTGTACAAGGGCGTCCCGACGATCTTGTTCATGTGGCTCCTGCTCACGTTCACACGATCGACGCGCCAGACAACAGCACCGGGCGTGTACCTGATCTCATCGACCTCGGGTTTCGTCGGGAGACGGTCGAGGATCCCGCGATCGTCGATCTCCTTCCATAGCAAGAGAACATAGGTCCGCATGGTTTTGTCGTCGACCCAATGGCGCGGAATCCCGTCGACCATTTTCTCGAGGGCTTTGTGGGCCATGACAAGCACCTTGATCGCGATGCCCGTGCGTTGCTCGAGGGCCTTCTCGATCCGGGCGGTGAGCTTCTGAACGTCCGATGCTCGGGTCGAGAAAATGACGTTGCCCGAGTTGATGTAGGTCCGCACGTCTGACAGGCCAAGGGCGACGAGGCCCTCTCTGATGGCCGCCATTGAGACAATGCTCTTGCCCCCGACGTTCACGGCCCTAAGAAAAGCGACATAAGTCATCAAGCCTGATTTTGACTGCAGTCAACAACAGCCTTGATGCCTGCGTAGGTGTCGACCACTTACGGGCGGCCGCGCCCAGGTCAGATTGCGGCTTAGGTCGGGCGCTTTTCCCTAACCACCGGCTTCAGATCGCCCTTCAGCGCATCCTCATAAGCAGCCCACAGCACCCCATACGCTGCCACCAAGCGTTCGGGTCCGGGCTGGCTCAGCGCCACTTCGAAGCGCTTTGTGTACGGATGGTCGCCGAGCTCATCTCGCAGCAAGGCCTGAGTCTGCGCCTCCCATTTCGACGCTGACGCGAGGTCCTTGCGCTTTTCAATCATCATCCGGCCCCGGCTCATCATCTCCTCCAGCCGTGCGACGAAACCGTGCCGGTCGAATCCCTTCGGCGCGCGCGGCGGTCCCTCGCGGCTTACCGCCTTCCATTGAACAGGGGGGGTGTATGACGGGGCTGACGCGGAGGGGCGCCACCCGGCTGCCGCCCGCTCTCTGTCGTACGCCACGCGCTTGGTCCTGTTGGTCAGAACGTCGTGAGCCAAGTTGATCAACTTCGCATGCTCGAGCGCGTCCGGATGGTTGCCGCGGTCAGGGTGCCAGTACTTGAGCTGCCGCCGCCAGGCACTGTGCAACTCCGCCTCCGTTGCATCAGGCGGGACGCCGAGCACAAAGTAGTAGTCGGCTACGGGACGGCGATCGTAAGGCGAGCCGGCACCTCCTTCGTCTCAAACTTAAAACTGTTCGAAAGCGCAGTCTCGCACGGCGGCCAGGGCATGTGGCAAGGTGCCGAGGACCCCCCCAGTCGTGAAGCTGACCTCGTGTTCTTGTCGCCCCTCGTCAGCCTTCGGACTTGCTTATGAGTTCAGTTGGGGCAAAGTGCGCCCGCTAGCCCTATATACGTCAAATGTTCTTCGAACGGCCGGAGGCCGAGTTGATCCGGTCCGCCAGGAGTGGCGATGGCTGGGCCTTTGCCCAGCTGCTTCGGCCGGAGTACAGCGCAGCGTTCCGCGTTGCCTACGGCTTGCTGCATGACGTAGCCGAGGCGGAGGATGCGGTGCAAGAGGCTGCTTTCACGGCCTGGAAGAAGCTCGGCAATATCCGAGAGGGGTCCCCGCTGCGGCCGTGGTTTCTGGCGATCGTGGCCAACCATTGCCGCACGGTCACCAAAAGCCGGTGGTGGTCGACGGTCCTGACTGACCGATCCGATGCACAGGCGCCGGCAGTTGACC
>DATCPU010000197.1:0-4190 GCA_036569925.1 Candidatus Dormiibacterota bacterium | reverse complement strand
GCCTCCGTTTACCCCACTGGTGATCTGGAAGTCGGAGTTGACCGTGCGGGGGTTGGCGGGATCTGACCAGGGGGTGAAGACCGAGTTGGTGGTGTAGGTGCCGCAGGCCGGCGGGGTGATCAGCGCCGGGCGCTGGCCTTCGCGGAAGTGGAAGTTGAAGTGGCTGAAGGGGACCTGGGGGATGTTTTCGAGCGTCGTGACCAGCCTGCCGGTGGTGGGGTCGGGTTCGACCTTTGCCGGCAGTTTCACGATCACGCCCAGGTTGGGGTTCTTCAGCACCAGGTAGAGGGCGATCAGGGAGTCGAAGGGGTTCTCTGCGCCTGGCGTGGTCGTACTTGGGTCGTCTTGCTGGGCGACGAAGACAGAGCCGTCGATCCCTTCGCCTACCAACGGCGTGTCGACGTGCAGGGTGCCTACCTTCGATGAGTTTGGACAGCCCTCCCCGGGTGCGGAGGTGAGCGTCTCCCTGGCTATGTCGGCAGGCGTGCAGACGCCGAGGCCTTCGGCGACCGAGGGATCGACCGTCATCCCCTCGGGCAGGGTCACGACTGCTTTCTTTGCCTCCGAGCCGGCCAGGCCGGTGGGGCTGGTCAGCCCTTCGTCGTTGAAGTCGAGGTTGAAGTCCATGCCGGTGCCGGTCTCCGCCGCCCCGGTGGAGACCTTGGACTCGACTTCTGGTGAGAAGTCGAGTTTGCCGCAGCCGGTGAAGCCCTGGGGGTTGGGCGGTTCTGCGTCGTCGTGGGTGAGGACGCTGCCTTTGACCCATTTGCCCGGTTCCTGCCAGGAGTCGGTTTCATAGCTGGAGGTCAGAGGGCCGGTGCAGGCGCTCGGCAGGGTGAGGAAGGGCTTTTCGAGAGGCTCGACTGAGCATTTGGGCGGGCCGGTTTCCCCGTGTTCGAACCTGGCCGGTTCGAAAAAGATCGCGTTCGTTCCGCACACACCGCGTATGTCGTCGTGTGCCGGGTCGGACGGATCGCCCCAGAGCTGACTGACCGCGGCGAAGAACTTCACCGCCTGCGAATTGTCGGTGAGGGACGCGACGACGTTGTATTCGCCGCTGCCCTTGACGCCGACGTCGAACGTCACCGGCACGCCTTCGACGACAAAGCCGATCCTTGCCGGCACGCCGGGGGGCGGGACGAGGTTATACATCGGAACGGTGAACCAGACTTCTTTGGTGAGGATGGCCGCTGCCGTGATACCGACGACCGTTTTGTCGGGACACTGGGTCGCAAGGGCAAAGCCAAAGTGCGCCGGGACGCTAAGGGCGAAGTCCAGATCCGAGCAGCGCGGCACCGCCGTCGTGTCACCGATGAAGCCCGCCGGCTGCTCGAGGAAGAGGTCCTTGAGGGAGCCGCTGAGATCGTAAAAGGGAAATTCGTCGAGGGTGCTGTTGACTTCGAAGGTAGTCGTCATCGCGAAGGGATGCGAACCTGCCTGGGTGGCCGGGGTGCCGTCCTGGTTGGTGAACTCGACGTCGAAGGTTTCACCGACCCCGTAGTCGGCCTGGGCCGGGGCGGCGGCGAGCATCGCGGCAAACAGCGCGGCACAGGCCACGAGGGCGGCCAGCGGTCCGCGCCGCAGGCGGTCAGAGGGCTTTGTACTGGCGTTCATCTTCTGGGTCTCCTTGTTCACTGAGAAGGGCGCGGTCTTCTGCTTGCCTGCGTGCCCCCTCATCGGCCCGTCCCCCGCTTGGCGCGCTTACAGGCTTTGGCCTGCTTCTTGGTGTGGCGCTTGCCCTTCGCGGCATGGCGGTCTCTCGCCCGGCAGCGACGTTGGGCCTTTTTGGGCTTGGGGTCCCCGGCGCCCTTGAAGGCGGCGCTGGCCGGGGTCGGGTCGTTGGGTGGCGGCGGGGCGCTCTGGCAGGCGTCCCCGGCGCAGGGCGGGGGCGGTGGTGGCGGTGGCGGGAAGCCGCCGCCCACACGCGCGTCGTAGATGTCCATCAAACCGGTGTCGCGCACGTCGATGCTGCTTTCGGTGCGGATGAAGACGTCGCTTCCGTCGGCGCTGGCGTCGATGAACTCCGAGTAGGTGGAGCTCTTGCCGGTCGAGATCAGGCTTATGCAGCCTCCCGCCTTCTGGCAGGTCCCGGTTCCCTGCGCCTCCCACTGGTAGACGTCCTGGACGCCGTTGGTGTCTTGTGGCACCAAGGCGTCGACCGCGTTGAAGAAGAGGCGATTGCCGTCATCGGAGAGGAGGCGCGAGGTGTTCTGCTCCTGTTCGGAGGGCGGGATCCAGGCCGCCGTCCGCCACCCACTTGCTGGGACTTCTGGCTTTCCGAGGAAGTAGGCCGGCGTCCTGGTGCCACCGCCGTGCGGGCGGGCGCCCGATGGGTTGCAGGAGACGCAGGTCAGTTGATCTGCGTCGGCGTCGTAGAGGAACACCTCGATGTCGGCTTTGCCGTCGACCGCGTCGGTGTTGTCGTAGCCGGTCAGCGGGCGGCGAGACATGAAGGCGAGGTGGCTGCCGTCGGGCGTCACCCTGA
Organism: Candidatus Dormiibacterota bacterium; assembly: GCA_036569925.1. Lineage (GTDB taxonomy): Bacteria > Chloroflexota > Dormibacteria > Dormibacterales > Dormibacteraceae > Palsa-872. The sequence continues at coordinate 1,705 of DATCPU010000197.1, read as the reverse complement.
CCCCGAGCTGCCTTGGGTCTACGCCGCCGCTCTGGCCGGCTTTGCCACTCACCGATGGAGGGAAGAGAGCTCCAGTGCCTGTGACGCCTGTGACGTCCGCCAAGTCGAGCGTCGCGATGAAGCGGATCGCTCCGTCGTGATCGAGGTAGAGGTTTTCTTCACCCGCGATCGCGCCGGCGGCGAGGGCGTCGCGGGAGACGAAGTAGAGGCGAGACAGATCCTCGCTGGTGCCGGGCACGGCCGTGACATTGTGCGCGATCAGCGTCGGCGTTTCGGTGTCGACGTCGAATTCGTAGAGGTCTTGTTCCGCGGCCCCAGTGTCATCGGGGTCGAAGCTGAAGATCGCCTTGGAGCCGTCGGTATCAGCGGTGACGAAGCGCGCTGCTTTCGGCGTGACGGTCTCGGAGATCGGTACCGTTTCCACTCCGTCGACGCGGACGTAGATCCAGCCCGCCGTGTTGCCGGCGTTGGGATTTTGAGCAGTCCAGAAAATGTGCGAGCCGTCCTTGGAGACGGCGCGGTTGGCGACGCCTCTCGCTTGTCCCGACGATTCATTGGGGCCCGATATCGGGCCTCCGACCCACGAATTCTCCGGATTGGCTTCGCCGCCCGGCATGACACTCACGAGGTGCAGCTCGCCGCCGGAGCGATCGTAGATCTGCGTTTTAAGGGTTTCCGCCGCATCGGCAGTCAGCTGGGCGTCAGCCTCGAAGACGTCGTGGCTGTCGTCGGTCGAGCGCCCTTTGAATTTCATGCCCTCAATGGCCGCCGGGCCGCCGAGGACAATTCCGGCTTCCAAGTCGCCTTCGTTCCAGAACAGCGGCTCGGCGGTGAGAACGGGTTCGTGGTAGGTGTCGTTGGTGTTGTCGCGGCGGTAGAAGTTGCCGAAGCCCTCTACCGCATCCGGCGTAAGCGGCGGATCGCTCGCGTCTCTGACCCAGGCCTCGGAGAGGTCTTCGGTGAAGAGCTGGAACTGCGTGTCGAAACCCCAGCTGGTTATCGCCGTCCCGCCTATCAAGACGCTGCCCGGGCGGGCGGCGGAGATTCCGTGCGTCGTCCAACCCTCGGCGCCGCGCCGGGAGAGGTACTGGTTGGCGTTGAGGTTGCTGACCGCGTCGCCGAAGGCGGTCGCCGAGGTGTAGGTGATCCCGTTGCCGTCGCTCGCGGCCTTGTCGAAGGCGGCTCGAATGTGGCCGGCGGGTTGCGTCGTTCCGGCCAGGATCCCCCGCCCGCCCTTGTCGACCGGGCTGACCATCTCATAGGCGCGGCAGTCGGGCAGGTTGGCGCCGGGGCCGGTGCGGAACTGCTGGTTTGCGCAATTGGTGTTGGGGGCGAATGGTTCCCGGGTCGTGAAGGTGTGGTCGGCGCTTTCGTTGACGCCGTCTGAGCTGGTCGCGACGACGCGATAGTGGTAGGTGGTGGCGGGTTTGAGTCCTTCGAGGAAGACGCTCAGCTCGTGGTTTTCGCTGTCTGAGCCGACGGCGCTCTCGGGACTTTCGTTGCCGTAGGCGGTCGTCGTCCCCCACTCGAAGTGGGCGGTGCTCGCCACGCCCGCGGGGTTGACTTCGGCCTTGAGCGTCACCTCGGTGAAGACGACGTCTTCTGACCAGACGCCGGCGATCACCGGGCCGAGGGTCTGCAGGGTTTCGTCATCGCCGATGATCGGTCCATCGGCGTTGGCGGCTTTGAGGCGGAAGTGGTAGAC
>DATCPU010000196.1:0-4335 GCA_036569925.1 Candidatus Dormiibacterota bacterium | reverse complement strand
TGGATCGAAGACTCCGTTCAGATAGACCGCGCCGTCGTCGTCGGAGCTGATCTGCAGGCTGCGGTTCTCTACCATCTCAGCCTCAGTCGCGACATAGCCCTTGGGGTCGGCAGCATGCCGGAGATGGCGGCAGATGTGATGGAACTTGCCGACCGAGTTCTCTAGCGCCTTGGCCAGGAGACGTTTTTCGTCAACCAGCTTGCCGGTAGCCGACCTGGCCAGCGCTTCGATCGTCCTGGCCATGACCACCAGATGACCGAAGCCGACCTTGCCCTCGGCCAAGGCGAGCACCGTCTGAGGGAGCGCACCCACATGCTCGCCGGCAGCCACGTAGTTGGCTGCCTGGGCACCGGTCATATGGCAATGGAAGCGAATCCAGTCAATTGGCGAGACCGAGCCATCCGCCTCGTAAGCCTTGGTGGCGGCGAACTCGGCTGCGTCTTTGGCGAACATCAGCTGGTCCATGGACATGAACCTGGCCCTGGCGATGAGGCGCTCGGCGGCGGTGCGAGTGTCCTCTAGAGGAGGCTCGAGGTCACATACGTCTTGCGTCGCGAGCATAGAAATATGGTACCAAACAAACGTTCGCCAGTCAACGTTTTGGGCCGGTTAATGAGCCTGATTTCTGAGACTTTTTCGCCCATCGCGGAACAACATCAGCGAAGCGTCCCGGCGACCTCCAGGCGATTCCACCACACCCACTTCCCAGTGCCGTCACCCACACGCCACTCCACCACTTCGCGCCCTCCAGGTCTGCAGACCCCCCACCAACTCCCCGTCCCAGTCCGTCAACCCACACGCAAGAACCACCGGGCGTGCCTTATGCCACGCGGTACGCGTGTGGTTGGGTTGCTACTTAGCGGACCTCATTGAAGAAGCAGCTCTCCGCCCCTGTATGACAAGCCGGCCCGGCCGCCCTCACACGCAACAACACCGCGTCGAGGTCGCAATCCAACAGCACTTCGACCACCTCCATGAAGTTCCCCGAGGTGGCCCCCTTCTCCCACAGCCCCCTCTCGCGCGAGTGAAACCACACCCGCCCCGTCTCCCTCGTCTTGTCCCAAGCCTCCTCATCCATGTAGGCGACCATCAAGACCTTCCCCGTGCTCTCCGCCTGCACCACCACCGGCACCAAACCCTTCAAAAAATCCGGTCTCATCGCCTGATCTCCAAACCCCGCGACGCCAACTCCTGCTTCACCTCCGCGATGCGCAGCTCCCCAAAGTGGAAGATCGAGGCGGCCAGCGCCGCCTCCGCGCCACCCTCAGTCAACGCCTCGTACATGTGCCCCGAGTTCCCCGCGCCACCCGAGGCGATGACTGGCAACCGAACCGACGAGCTCACGGCCTTCAAAAGCTCAACGTCGTAACCGTCATGCGTCCCATCCCTGTTCATCGAGGTCAGCAAGATCTCGCCCGCACCCATGCTCTCCGCCCGGGCCGCCCACTCCACAACATCGCGGCCCGCCGGCCGCCGCCCCCCATGGCTGAACACCTCCCATCCCTCGCCCTCGGTGCGCCGCCGCGCATCGATGGCCACCACCACGCACTGCGATCCGAACACCTCTGCGCACCGCGTGATCAGTGACGGGTCTGCAAGAGCCGCGGTATTCACCGACACCTTGTCAGCCCCATGTGTCAGCAGCTCGGCCATGTCCTCGACGCTGCGCACCCCCCCACCGACGGTCAGCGGGATGAAGACCTGGTCTGCCGTGCGCGCTACGACCTCGAGGATGATCTTCCGCTCGTCCGACGACGCCGTAATGTCGAGGAACACGATCTCGTCAGCACCCTCGCGGTCGTAGAGCGCCGCCAGCTCGGCCGGATCGCCTGCATCGCGTATGTCCATAAACTGCACCCCTTTGACAACGCGGCCGTCATCGACGTCAAGGCAAGGGATGATTCGCTTTGCGGGCACAGGCCCACGATACGTGACGCACGCCTCAGCCCAGGTAGCTGGCCCCGATGCTCATGGCGGCATCGTCGCCATCATCGTTCGCTGGACCCGCAAGGGTCATGATGTGCAGCATTCCGGACGGATTCCCACCCGGGTTGCTGATCGGGATGTGTTGAACGTTGATGGCGAACCTCCTGGGCGGTTGCCCGCCGCCACGCCCGACCAGCTCGACCGCGGGCGGGCCGGGGAGGACCCCGAGACCCTGGATCAACGGGCAATCGGCGGAGCACGCTGGCTCCCCAGTTGGAAAGCAGGCGCGTACCACCGAATAGCATTTTTGACCAATCAAGCGGGCAGCCGGCCGATTGAAAAACACTCCGCTTCCTGGTTGCAGCTGACCACGACGCCATGGATGTCAACGACAAAGGCCGGATCCCCAATGGAATCAACGCTGACAACGTCCCGGCGCCCCGAAAAATCTAACGCGTTCACTTCTCGCCCTCCTTGGCTCAACTTGCGCACACGGTCAACCTGCCTGGCATGAACCATGGGCACCGATTGGAATCAAGACCAGTGCCGTATGGCCCTGCTTGGCGAGGACTCGCGCTTTCGCGCCTACAGATATCCTCGGAGGGCCAGCGTCTCGACCATTCCAGCGTCCCGATCTCGGGATATCTCTCAATCGCTCTTCCCTGAGCCTGTACCTCGACAAGGCGCCCGACTCAGGCGGACGTGATCTAGGGGTGGTTCATTCGCAGACTTTCACGAAGCTCTCATAGACCCGGAGGCCGTCGGCACCACTCTTCTCGGGATGGAACTGCGTGCCCATCACATTGCGCCGCGCGGACGCCGCCGCGGGCGAGTGCTCCGTCGAGCCGACGGAATGCTTCGTCGAATCAGGCGTGTACGAGTGAACGAAATACATGTACGAACCGTCCGCGATGCCTTCCCACAACGGCGTGTGGTCCGTCTGCGTGACGCGGCACCACCCGATCACCGGCAGCAGCTCGCTGTTGTCCACCTCGCGGACGGTGCCGGGCAGCAGGCCAAGGCCCTGGTGCCTGCCGTTCTCCATCGATTCCTCGAACAGCAGCTGGTAGCCCAGGCACACCCCAAGGATGGGCGTCCCACGGCGAGCCAGCTCGACGACCCGCTTGCCCAACCCCGTAGCCGTCAGCTTCTTGAGCGCCGGCCCAAAGGCGCCCACTCCCGGCAAGACGATCCCGTCCGCGTCATCGAGCGCATCCGGGTCGGCGATCAGCTGCGGGTACGCGCCGGCGTGGGCGAGCGCGCGCTCGACCGAGCGTACGTTGCCGACGCCGTAGTCGACGACGGCAATCACCCCAGCAAACCCTTGGAAGAAGGAGCTCCCGTCCCGCCACCCAGCGCCACCGCCTGCAGCAGCGCGAGGCCGAGCGCCTTGAACGTGGCTTCGGCGACATGGTGGCGGTTTCGACCCCTGATCAGATCTACATGAATGGTTGCCCCCAAGTGGATCGACAGGGCCTTCCAGAACTCTTCGAGCACCTCCGACTCGACGGTGCCGATACGTCCCCGCAGCGGCACCTCGTACGACAGGTAGGGGCGCTTGCCGAGGTCGATCACGACCCGCGCGAGCGCCTCATCCAGCGGCGCATATGCGGAAGCGAAGCGCGCGATGCCGGCACGGTCTCCAAGTGCCTGCGACAGCGCTTGCCCCACGACGATGCCCGCATCTTCGACGAGGTGGTGCGTATCGACGTGGAGATCCCCGGAGCCACGGAGGTCCAGGTCGAATCCGCCGTACCTGGCCACCTGCTCGAGCATGTGGTCGAGGAACGCGAGACCTGTGGCGACCTTGATTTTGCCCTTGCCGTCGAGGTCGACCCTCGCACGCAGCTTGGTCTCCTTGCTGTTGCGCGTGACGTCCCCCCTCCTACTCAAGGCGCACCTCAACGGCGTGCGCGTGAGCGCCCAAGCCTTCCATCTGGGCCAGTCGAACTGTCGCCTGCTGCAAGGCGTCGAGGTCTGCGCGGTCAAGGCTGAGCACGCTCATCTGTTTCGTGAAGGTGCGGACGCCGAGCGGAGAAGCAAAGCGCGCCGAGCCCGAGGTCGGCAGCGTGTGGTTGGGGCCGGCCGTGTAATCACCGAGGGGAACTGTCGCATAGGCCCCAGCGAAAACCGCGCCGGCATTCTCGACCTGCCGCGCCCGCGCGGATGCGTCGTCAGTGACGATCAAGAGATGCTCCGGCGCGAACTCGTTCGCAATCTTCATCGCCTCATCGAGGTCGCGAACGACGATCGCGCTGCACGTCGCGGCGCGAATGATGTCCGCCCGCTCCAGGCCCAGCAGCAGGTTTTCGAGCTCCTCCTCCACCCGGCCCGAGAGCGCTGCCGAGTCCGTGACCAGCACCGCGATCGCAAGCGGATCATGCTCGAGCTGCTCGGCCAGGTCAGCGG
>DATCPU010000195.1:0-10244 GCA_036569925.1 Candidatus Dormiibacterota bacterium | reverse complement strand
GTGGTCACCGGTGAGGTCCGGGTGGGCGAGAAAGCCACGGCTGCCGTTGATGTGGCCCGGCGGCGTCAGATAGCGCGCCACCACTCCGCGACCCATCTATTGCACAAAGCCCTTCGCGAGACGATTGGCGAGCAGGTGGTCCAGAAGGGCTCGTGGGTCGGACCCGACCACACAACGTTCGACATCCCGCTCAACCGGGCGATCACCAAGGATGAGCTGACTCGCATCAACCGGCGGATCTTGGACAAGGTGCGCGAAGCGCTCCCGTTCAGTGACCAGCAGCTCCCATACAAAGAGGCCGTCGCGCACGGCGCTATGCACCTGTTCGAAGAGAAGTACGGCGACGTGGTACGGGTCGTCTGCTTTGGCGACTGGACCTGTGAGCTCTGCGGCGGCACACACGTCAAGAACAGCGCTGACATCGGGACGGCCGTGATCGTTTCGGAAACCAGCATCGGGTCCGGCCTTCGACGCATCGACATGGTGGTTGGGGAGGCCGCTGACGAGCTGGTAAGGCGAGACCGTGACCTGCTGGCCGAGCTGGCGCGCGGGTTCAACGCGTCCCAAGATCAGCTGCCGGAGCGCTTCAAGGCCATCCGGGCGCAGCTCAAAGAGACCGAGAAGGAGCGGGACAAGCTCCGAGAGCAGGTTCGAAGCGCCAGGGTCGGCGGTGGGGACAGTGGCACCGGGGCCACTGTCAAGCACGGCCGGGTCGCATACATGACCCAAACTGTCGACGCCTCTAACCTTGACGAGTTGGCAGCCTATGCAGACCGTTATCTCGAGATCGTGAAGTCCGGCATCGTAACCGTTGCCGGCGGCGGCATGTTTGTGATCAAGGTGTCCAATGACCTTGTCCCTCAATACGACGCCACCACGCTCGCGTCCCTACTGGGGACTGGAGGCGGCCGCCCGCAGCTCGCCAGGGGCAGGCTGAGCGGTTCGCCGGACGAGGCTTTCGAGCGCCTCGAAGAGGCCCTGCGGTGACCAAGTTCAAGTTCCTGCGCAAGCGGAGCGACTACTACAGGCACTTCACGGTGCTCGACATCGGTACCGACCTCATCAAGGTCCTGGTCGTCCGGCGCGAAGGAGCCGACGGCGAGGTTCTGGGCGTCGGCCGTGAGCCGCAGGCGCCCGCGGCCATGTCCGGGGGCGCCATCGCGGACCTTGAATCGGTGATCCAGTCTTCAAATCGCGCGCTTGAGGCGGCCGAGGATATGGCCAAGACAGTTCCCGGCCAGGTGATCGTCGGCATCGCCGGCGAGCTGATCAAGGGCTTTTCATCCACCATCGCCTATCCGCGCGAGAACTCGAAGTCGCGGGTCAGATCTGCCGAGATCTCGACGATGCTGCAAATGGTGCAGCGGCGGGCGCTGCGCGAGGCGCAACACCTGCTCGAGCTGGAGCGCAGCTATGGGCAGCTGGAAGCCCGCCTGGTGCATTCGTCGATCACCAACGTGCGCGTCGACGGATACCCGGTCACCAACCCAGTCGGCTTCACGGGCAAGAACCTCGAGGTCACCGTCTTCAACACCTTTGCGCCGATGACTCATATCAACGCCATCGACACGGTGGTACGCGAGCTCGACCTGGAGCTCGCAGGTGCCGTGGCACAGCCGTATGCGCTCGCCAGAGCTTGCGCGAGCGAGGAGACGTGGGCGGAGGGTGGAATCTTCATCGACATTGGCGGCGGGACCACCGATGTGGCGCTCATCCGCGATGGCGGCGTCGAGGGCACGCGCATGTTCAACCTCGGCGGGCGGGCGTTCACCCGGCGCCTCGCCCTCGCTTTCGGTCTCAGCTACGAAGAGGCGGAGGCGCGAAAGTTGCGCCACTCCGAAGGCCTTCTGTCGGCCGAGCAGCACCGCCAGGTCTCCGAGCTTTTGAGCGCCGATGCCGAGGTCCTGCTGCAAGGCCTCGCGCTCAGCGTCAAAGAGCTGTCGCGTGGCGAGCGCCTACCGACAAGCATCTACCTGTGCGGCGGCGGCAGCCTTTTGCCTGAGCTGACGTTGGAGATGGTCAAGAACAACTGGGCCGCTGGCTTGCCGTTCCCGAAAGAGCCGCGTATCAGGCACCTCGTTCCCCCTGATGTGCGTAATGTGACCGACTCGACCGGCCAGCTTTCGAGCCCACAGGACATCGCCCCAATGGGTCTCGCGAACCATGCGCTGCGGACTGAGGCGGAGGAGCGTGACAACGTCAACACCGTCATGCGCCGGGTCCTAAGCGCTATAAAGGTTTGAGCGCATCTCTCCAGGAGACTGATTAACGCCATGGCAGCGAACCCGATTTACGTTGAGACAGAGGAAGAGATCCCCGAGCTCGTCGAACGCCTGCGCCAGTATCGGGGCGAGGACACGATGCTCGTTCTGCCGACTCGATCGCGTATCGGGCAGAGTCGCTTCAACTTCCAGCTGCTGCGGAATTACGCGGCAGGCATGGGCAAGCGGGTCACCGTGGTGTGCGACGACCCAGCGGTCCAGAAGATGGCTTCCGAGAGCGGCTTTGCTGTGTTCGGAACTGTCGGCGCCCAGGGCGAGGGCATCCCCTCTGCGCGCGTTGAGGATCCGCCCATACCGCATTGGTGGCAGCGTGACCACGCCGAGGCGGCGACCCACATTGGCATTGCGCAGCCGACCAGGCTGATCACCAAGCGCGCCACCGAGCTCCGGGCCGGCCGTTTCATTCTCAATGTGGCCGCCGCGGTGCTGTTGGTGATGGGCCTTTTCGCCGCCGCACTGTATGTGCCGTCTGCCTCGGTGACGCTGCTGGCTTCGGCGCAGCCCTTCTCCCAGAAGGCGGTTGAGATCCAGGCTCAGCCCGGTAAGCCTCCGATTCGGATCCGTCCGGTGATCCTGACGCGTTCGGTGTCCCAGGGCTTCAAGACGACCGGCTCGATCCGCGTCCTGCTGGCGGCTGCGAACGGGATCGTCATCTACACGAACAACGAGGATCCTCCGCGTTGCCCGGGCCCGAGCTGCGGATCACCTGGCCTGATCGTCAGCTCCGGCCAGCGCCTGATGAACACCAACGGGATCGAGTTCGCCCAGACCACCAGGGGCTTGATGGTGCCGTGGCGTGGATCGGCCTCGGCCAGCGTGATCGCAACCACGCGCGGCGCCGCGGGTAACGTCGGCTCCGGCACCATCAACCAGATCGAGAACAACTCCCACGACATCTCGGTCACCAATCCGCAGGCAACGGGTGGGGGCGCCGACGCCTCGAACACGCCGCAAGAGACCGTCGCGGACTTTGACGCCGCTCGCGCCGTCCTCGAGCAGGAGCTGCGCCAGTCGATCGCCCAGCAAATTTCCGCCGCCAAGAAGAATGGCGAGACCCTGAGCGACACGCTCATCTATGGGGCGCCTCAATTCAGCACCGACCACCAGCCCAGCGACAAGGTCGCGGCATTCAACGCCACGATGTCTCTACAGGGAGAAGGGGACTTCTACTTCGACTCCGACGTCCACAAGGCCTACGAGAACTACCTCGCTCAGCGGGTCCCCAACAATCAGCAGCTGCTCACCGACGCGCCCATCCAGGTCGACTACCGGATCCTCAGCGCGACGGCAGGCGGCCAGCTCGTGTTCGTTGGAGATGCTGCCGCGTTCATCGCCCCGAAGCTCGACATGGACAAGATCCGGGCCCAGATCGTCGGCCGGCCGCTTGCCCAGGCAAGGTTCTACCTGCAGGGCTTGAACGTGAGGTCCGTCAGCATCAAGGAATCGCCGCTGACCCTGCCGCTGATGCCGTTGCTGTCCGGGCGCATCTCGATCCACTACGTCGTCGAGCAGGGGGCGGTGCCGGCCCTGCCACCGACAGGCTGATAGTCCGCCTCTTGCGAATCCTCGCCATCGACCCCGGCTCAAAGCGGGTCGGGGTCGCTTTGAGCGATCCCACCGCCACCATCGCCCAGGCGCTGACGACGATGCCGGCCGAGCCCGCTGCAACGCTACCGGCACGCATCGCTGTCCTGGCTCGTGAAAACGAGGCGGCCAGGATCGTGGTCGGCCTGCCGAAGCGCCTGGACGGCTCGCGTGGACCGGAGGCAAAAGCGGCACAACAGCTTGCCAACGCCATTCGGTCCGCGTCCGGGCTCCCCGTCGAGCTGGTCGATGAGCGTCTGACCACAGTGGCCGCCGAGCGCTCGCTGATTGCTGACGGCGTGCGGCGCGACAAACGCCGCCTCAGCGTGGACCGCGTCGCGGCCACCCTGATGCTGCAAGCTCATCTGGACCGCCGCCGTGCCGGCTGACGATTTAGCTTCCGCGTCCGAGCCTGAGGCCACCAAGCCGATAACCCTCATCGATGAGACTGGGCGCGAGCGCCAGTTTCAGCTGCACGATGCCTTTGACCACGATGGCGGCGTCTACTACCTCGTGGAGAACATCGATGATCCCTCGCAGGTCTTGCTGCTGCGCGAGGTGGACGGCGTGCTGGAGACTGTCGAAGGCGAAGAGTTCCAGCAGGTGATCGCCGCCCTTGAGAAGGATCAGGTCGAGTGAAGAGGCTGATCGCTGTGCTGGTGGTGATTGCGGTCGTTGGGTTTGGCGCCTCGCGCGGGTACGACTGGTGGAACTACAACGTGAACACTCCGGTGTCCTCCGACAGCGAGCCCGTGGTGTTTCACATCGATCCAGGCGAGCTTCCGAGCGACGTGGCCGATGGCTTGCTCGCCCAGCGCTTGATCAGAGACCGCAACGCTTTCGACCTGTACCTCAGGTTCACCGGGGCGGGAACGAACTTTCAGTTCGGCAACTTCCAGCTCAACCGCAACATGAACATGGTGCAGCTCGTCAGCGCTCTTCAACATGGCAAATCGGCACAGGTGACAGTGACCATCCCCGAGGGGTTCCCTCTACGCGAGCAGGCCAGATACGTGGAGAGATCTGGGCTTGGGAAGGGCGCAGACTATCTCACGATCGCCGCCGAGCCGGCCTGGTCTGCATCGTTCGACTTTTTGGCATCGCGGCCGGCAAATGCCAAGCCCCCGCTGGAGGGCTACCTGTTCCCCGATACGTACTCGGTCGATCCAGGAGACATCCGCGGCCTCATCAAGGCGCAGCTGACCCAGTTCGGCGCCGTGTTCAGCGCGGCTCTGCGCGCCCAGATCGCCAAGGCAACCCCAAACCGGCCGGCGGAGACCGTCGAGTCGATTGTCATCCTTGCCTCGATGGTGGACCGAGAGGCCAACACGAGCACGGACCGCGGCAACGTATGCAGCGTGTACTACAACCGCCTCCGCCAGGGCATCCCGCTCGGCGTCGACGCCACTCTCCTTTACGCGCTGGGACGCCTGACACCAGAGCCCACATTTGCAGAGCTGAAGATCAACTCGCCATACAACACTCGAAAGCACGCTGGACTGCCGCCAGGCCCGATCAGCAACCCTGGCAAGGCTGCAATCCTGGCGTGCATCAATCCGCCCAAGACGAACTTCCTCTTCTACTTCACAGATCGCAAAGGAGTGACGCATTTCGAGACCAACCAGTCGGACTTCAACCGGGACATCGCGACCTACGGTCTGAGCGGAAGCTGAAAGTCTTTCTCCTCGGTCACGGGATTTCCTATTCCCGCAGCCCGGCGATGCACAACGCAGCCTTTGAAACCCTCGGCATGGACTGGAGCTACGAGCTCCTGGATGTAAGCCCCACCGATCTTTCGAGCGCCATCGAGCGGCTGAGGGCGCCAGACGTGGCCGGAGCCAACGTGACGATCCCGCACAAGCAGTCGGTGATGACGCGTCTTGACGGCATCGACCCCGACGCGATGCGCGCGCACGCCGTGAACACCATCGCCCGCGACGGGCAGCGCCTGGTGGGTTCCAACACCGATGTCGCGGGCGTGCGCGCTGCGCTGGCTGAGGTCGGGCTCGAGTTTCGCGGAGCCAACGTGGTGATCCTGGGCGGTGGGGGATCCGCTCGCGCCGCAGCTGTGGCGCTCACCGGCGCTCATCTCACGTTCGTGTCGAGACATCCCGATGATGACGACCTTCCAGGCGCGGTGATCGGCTGGGGCGACCCCGCGTTGCCCGGCCTGACGCGGTCCGCCGACCTCCTCTTGAACGCGACCCCACTGGGTCGGGAGGAGGAGATGCCAATTCGTCCGGCGGCCCTGCCCAAGGACGGCGCGGTCATCGACCTCGTCTACGTGACGGGTGGGACGCCTTTGGTCCGCAAGTCCCGCTCGCTCGGCCTGCGAACCGCCGACGGCTGGGGTGTGCTCCTCGCGCAGGGCGCTGCGTCTTTCGAGGTGTGGACAGGAAAAGCCGCGCCCGTGGCCGCCATGCGCCACACTTTGGCGCCGTGAACCTCATCTTGCTGAGTGTCGGATGGGCGGTGGTGGGCGCCGCCGCGGGGTGGTTCGTGCGCTGGGGTTCCGTGCGCCTCGCGACCCTGGAAGAGCTGGAGCCGGGCCACCGCCGCTGGCAGGTCATCGGCCCACCTGTCCTCACCGCGATCCTGTTTGGCGTTTTCGCCTTCCACTTCGGGATGACGCCCACGCTTTTGATCCGGAGCGTCTTCATCCTGGTGCTGGTGCAGGTGATCTTCTTCGACTTCGAGCACCGGCTGATCCTCGACCGCGTGATCTTTCCCGCCATGGCCCTGGCCCTTCTGGTCAGTCTTTTCGGCAATCCCTGGTGGGCCGGCCTGGCGGCGGGGCTGGGTGCCGGCCTTCTGTTCTTGCTTCTGGCGCTCGCAGGCTCGGCCATCTTCAAGGCCGAAGCGCTGGGCTTTGGGGACGTCAAGATGGCGGCGTTCATGGGTCTGCTTCTCGGCCCGCTGCCGACCATCCAAGCCCTGTTTTATGGCGTGCTCCTGGCCGGCGTCGCCTCGGTAGGGATGATCGCTTGGCGCCGCTCGTTGAAAGGCACCCTGGCGTACGGCCCATACCTGGCAGCGGGCGCAGCAATCGTGTTGTACCTGCTGCCTTGACCGGAGCGTGTCGGTGGCCCGGTATGCGTGACAATAGGCCCCGATGAGCAGCCAGCTTCTTCCCGGCGAGACCCTCGTCCTCAAGGACCACCCGCACTGGATCGTGGTGGTTAAGTCCCTGGCGGCGCCGATCGTTCTGCTGATCGTCGCCGTGATCGTCGATTTCACGGCCACCAACACCGGCGTCGAGCACCTTCGCCTCATCGTGACCCTCGGCGCGATCGCCATCGCCGGTCTCTGGCTGATAGTGGTTTGGATTCGCTGGCAGGCGACCTCGTACACGCTGACCGACCAGCGCATCAAGATCGAGACCGGCGTGTTCGGGCGCCAGTCGAAAATGATCCCCATCGACAGGGTCCAGGACTGCACGACACGGCAATCGCTCGTCGGCAGGATGCTCGGTTATGGACGCGTCGAGGTCGATGCCGCCGGCGCACAGGGTGCAGAGGTTCTCGATCACCTGCCCAACCCCGGGATCTTTCGGGACCAGGTTTTCGTCCAGTCCGAACGACGGCGCACAGGGGCTCCGCCTTCAGTCCAGCCACACACCAGCGGCGTCTGAAGCCAGCACTAGCGATCATCGGGTTCATGGGCTGCGGTAAATCCGTGGTCGGCGTTCTGGTCGCTCAACGCGCCGGCGCACCGTTCCACGACCTCGATCTAGAGATCGAGAGCGAGGCTGGGATGTCAATCACCGAGATCTTCGAGACCAAGGGTGAGGCCGCTTTTCGAGCGTTGGAATCCAGGCTGCTCCCGGACTTCCTGCAACCAGGTTCAGTCGTCGCCCTCGGCGGAGGCGCGCCGATCGACGATGCGAACTGGAAGACCATCGTCGAGCGGTCGATCACCGTATTCATCGATTGTGGCTTCGAGACCATCTGGGACAGGATCAAAAACGCGACCAACCGGCCGCTGATGGCGGGCAGGTCCCGCAATGAGGCCGAGGCTCTGCTGGCCGCGCGGCGGCCCCGGTATATGCAAGCCGTCCACCGGGTCGACGGCGACCGCGCTGAAGACGTCGTCGCGCAGGAAATTTTGCAGCTTTGGTCCGACTGATAATCGAGGCGCCGGCCGGCAGCTACCCGGTGGTGATCGGGAGCAATCTCAATCGCGAGCTGCGCAGCGCGGTGGCGCGCCTCGATGCGACCGCGGCGCCGATCGTGACTGATGCCAATGTGCTGCCGTGGGCGAGAAAGGTCGCGAAGACGATCAAGCGAGCCGGCGTCAAGTCACCCATCCACGTAATCCGCCCTGGAGAGCGGTCAAAGTCGGTGGCTGAGCTCGGCGACCTCCTTGCGTTTCTTGAGCGCCAGCAGGTCGACCGAGGCGGGTGCGTCATCGCCGTTGGCGGTGGAACCGTCGGCGACCTGGCGGGCTTTGGTGCGGCCGTGTGGCAGCGCGGGATCAAGGTCGTGCAGGTCCCGACGACTCTGCTGGCGATGGTGGACTCGAGCATCGGGGGCAAGACAGGCGTCAACGGGCGGCGGTCCAAGAACGCGATCGGCGCTTTCTGGCAGCCGGCCGCGGTGGTGGCCGACCTCGCGTTTCTGGAAACGCTACCTCCTGTCAATTTCAGGGAGGCGTTTGCCGAGGTTGTAAAGTACGCCGTTGCCATGGACCGCGGCCTCTACGAGGTATTGCTGAAAAATCGAGATCGTCTCGTCGCCGGGGACCGGGCCGCGCTCGAGAAGGTGGTGTTCCAGTGCGTCATGGCCAAGGCGCTGGTCGTCGCGAAGGACGAACGCGAGGCGGGGCCTCGCGCCATTCTCAACTACGGCCACACAGCGGGGCACGCGCTCGAAGCGGCCAGTGGGTTCCGCATCTCTCACGGGCGGGCGGTGGCTTTTGGCATGCGCGTCGCAGCGAGAATCGCGTTCTCGATGGACCTGTGCAGCAAACGGTTCGTGGAAACGCAGGACGCAATGCTCACCGCATACGGTCTGCCTGATCGACCGCCGCGGATAGAGTTGGCGAGGGTTCTCGCCGCCATCCCCCGCGACAAGAAAGCCCGCCGAGGCAAGGTAGCGTGGGTGCTGCCGCGCCGGCTTGGTCACGCGGAGACCGGGCACGCCGTTCCGGGGGCGATCGTGAGCCGCGTGCTGCGCAAGGCGCTCGCATGAAACGCTTAGTCATCGTCAACGGCCCTAACCTGAACCTGCTCGGGAAACGGGAGCCTCATATCTACGGGACCCGCTCATACGCGGAGCTGGTCAAGACGGTGCGCGCGAAAGCCCGCAAGCTCGGGGTCGAGGTCAGTGTCTTCCAGAGCAACCACGAGGGTGAGCTCATCGACTTTCTGCAGAAGGAGGCCCCCGGGTCGCTCGGCATCGTCATCAACCCCGGGGCCCTGTCGCACTACTCGCTTGCGTTGTTCGACTGCTTGCAATCTCTTGAGCTGCCGACGGTGGAGGTCCACCTTTCGAACATTCACGCACGCGAGGAGTTCCGTTCGAAGAGCGTCACCGCGCGAGCTGCCAAGGGCGTGATCACGGGCCTTGGCTTTACCGGCTACCTCCTTGCGATGGACTACCTCACCGAAAAGTGATCTCTACCAACGACTTCCGAAACGGGACCATGTTTGAGATGGACGGGCAGCTGCTCAGCGTTGTGAGCGTCGAGCACATCAAGCTGGCGCGTGCCGGCGCCGTCATCAAGGCCAAGCTTCGCAACCTGCTTACAGGCTCGATCTTTGAGCAAAGCTTTCGCAGCGGCGACAAGTACAAGACGGTGCGCATCGACAAGAAGGCAGCCACCTATCTGTATGGGGACGGCAGCCACCATTACTTCATGGACACACAGACCTACGACCAGGTTGCGGTCGACGAGGACATGATCGAAGACGTGCTCCCTTTCCTGAAGGAGGGGAGCCCGGCATACCTTCTGCGCTACGAGGACAAGCTGATCGGCGTGGAACTTCCGATCAACGTCGAGCTCAAGGTGGTCGACACGGACCCCGGTTTCAAGGGCGATACGGTGTCGGGGGCGACCAAACCTGCAAAGCTGGAGACGGGCGCCAAAATCAACGTCCCGCTGTTCATCCAGCCAGGCGACTTGATCCGAGTGGATACGCGGACGGGCACATATATGGAGCGCGCCTAGCGATCGCTAGCGCCGCAGGGTTGGCCGGGTCTCCCCGGCCATCGCTTATCGAGCGCGCGTAGGCGCCTTGACTTTCTGACATCACTGGTAGCATGCCGGGGATGGGATCGAACGGCAGCCACGGGGCGGTCCGGGTGGCCAACGAGGTGATCGCGAGCATCGCCGCGCTGGCTGCGTGCGAGGTCGAGGGTGTGGCCGGCATGGACGAGA
>DATCPU010000194.1:0-15730 GCA_036569925.1 Candidatus Dormiibacterota bacterium | reverse complement strand
CCGCCGCTTCCCACTCCATTGGGTGGGCGTGGTCCCTTTTTTTGCGTACGCCGGCTTGTTCCTGCTCCTTCCCACCGGCATCGTCGTGGTCGGCGCATTCCTGGATAAGGGCGCACTGACCCTGTCCAATTTCACCGCGCTAAATCAGCCCCAACTCATCACCGCCTTCACCAGCAGCCTGCTGCTGTCTGCGATGAGTGCACTCGTCGGCGCAGTCGTGGGCGCGCTCTTTGCCTATGCGGTCGCAACCGGGAACCCTCGCGGTGCCCTGCGTCGAATCATTTCATCGGCCTCCGGCGTGCTTGCACAGTTCGGCGGAGTCACGCTGGCATTCGCTTTCATCGCCACCATCGGAGGCAACGGCTTCATCACTCTCTGGCTTCAGGCTCACGGGCTCGACCCCTACGCGAAGGGTTTATGGCTATACGAGTTGCCCGGCCTGGTCCTGGTGTATGCGTATTTCCAGATTCCGCTCATGGTGCTGGTCTTTCTCCCCGCTCTTGACGGGATCCGCCCACAGTGGCGCGAGGCGACCGAAAGCCTGGGCGGGGGCACCTGGCATTACTGGCGCTATGTCGCGGGCCCTCTGCTGTTGCCGTCCTTCCTCGGCTGCACTCTGCTCCTGTTCGCCAACGCGTTCTCGGCCTACGCGACCGCGGCGGCGCTGATCAGCCAGGGAAACCCGATTTTGCCGATCGCCGTGGCCAATCTCCTCAATAGCGAAACGGGACTGCAACAGCCGGGACTCGCGCAATCGCTGGCGTTGGAAATGATCGTGATCGTCGCGGTCGTCATGTTCTTGTACGCGGTGCTCCAGCAGAGAACGGCCCGATGGCTCAAGTGAACGCATCGCGCGTGGCCTCCGAATGAGCCGCTCTCGACGGCGCAAGCTACAGGTATTTCGCGTCGCAGTTTTCGTCATCATGGGGCTCTTCTTTCTCGTGCCGATCGGAGCCATGTTCGAGTTTTCGACCCGTGGCGTTGGTGAGGGTGCCCCGCGAACGCTGGAGTCTTGGACCACGATCTTGACGTTCCCCGACCTCGTGTCCGCGATCATCGCATCGCTAGAGCTCGCCGCGATAACGTCGGCGGGGATGTTGTTTCTCCTCCTGCCGACGATGATCTGGGTTCGGCTGCGATTGCCTCAGCTGAACCGGGTCCTCGAGTTCCTCTGCCTTTTACCGCTCACAATTCCGGCGATCGTCCTGGTGGTTGGCTTGATCCCTCTGTACCGGTGGATGGCGGAGAATGTCGTTGATTCGATCCTGACTCTCGCATTGGCCTACGTGATTCTCGTTCTCCCCTACGCGTACCGGGCGCTCGACGCGGGCCTCTCCGCGATCAATGTCAAGACGCTTTCGGAAGCGGCGCGCAGCCTGGGGGCGGGATGGGGAACCGTCATATTCCGTGTCATCGCCCCGAACATGTCGGGCGCAGTGCTCAATGCGGCTCTGCTCTCGGTTGCGCTGGTCCTCGGCGAGTACACGCTCGCGAACATCATCGGCTACGTCAACCTCCAGGTTGAGATCGCCCAGTTGGGCCAGGCCAATGCCGGTGTTTCCATCGCCGTCTCGGTCGCCTCACTGCTGTTCGCCTTCGTGCTCTTGATGGTGCTGTCGTTCATTGGCGCTGCCCGCCGCTCGATCCGCG
Organism: Candidatus Dormiibacterota bacterium; assembly: GCA_036569925.1. GTDB lineage: Bacteria > Chloroflexota > Dormibacteria > Dormibacterales > Dormibacteraceae > Palsa-872. Next base: position 14,080 of record DATCPU010000194.1, on the reverse strand, counting down.
TCAAGGCGCGTGTCACCGACCCGCGGCTCAATGCGGTCTGGGGCCAAAAGGCCTGACATGGCGAGCACAGCCGCGGCAGCTCGCCCCGGAGTCGAGGTGCGCCTCGAGAACCTTCAGCGGAGCTATGTCGGCGTCTCCGCGCTGAACGGGCTCAGCTTGACCCTGGCGCCGGGCGAGCTGGTGGCGCTGCTCGGACCGTCAGGGTGCGGCAAGACCACCGCTATGCGATTGGTCGCCGGCCTCGAGGAGGCCAACAGCGGCCGTGTCGTCATCGGTGGAGCGGATGTCACCAACCTGCCCGCCAGCAAGCGGGACGTAGGCATGGTTTTCCAGTCTTACTCGCTCTTCCCCCATATGACCGCATGGCAGAACGTAGCGTTCGGGCTGCAGATGCGAAAGGTCGGCGTGGATGAGCGGCGCCGGCGAGCCCACGAGATGCTGGAGACCGTCGGACTGGCCGGCTTCGCGGATCGATTTGCCCACCAATTGTCCGGCGGCCAGCAGCAGCGTGTCGCGCTGGCACGCGCGCTCGCCATCAACCCAAAGATCCTGTTGCTCGACGAACCACTTTCAGCCCTCGACGCTCGGGTTCGGGCGCGGCTGCGTGACGAGATACGTCGCATCCAACTCGAGGTCGGGATCACAACGTTGTTCGTGACCCACGACCAGGAAGAAGCCCTTGCGGTCGCCGACCGTGTTGGTGTGATGAACAAAGGCCGCCTGGAGCAGCTCGGCCCTCCGACCGAGGTCTACTCGCGGCCGGCGACCCCATTCGTCGCAGAGTTCGTCGGTCTCACCAACCGGCTGGCCGGGGAAGTAAAAGGCGGCGAGGTCGAGGTGCGCGGCACGCGCCTGCCGCTCGTCCAAGCTGACGGCAAGGATGGGCCGGCGATCGCCTTGGTGCGCCCGGAGGCCGTGTCGATGACCGCCGATGGCGGTGCTTCGACAAGTGCTTTGGTGGGCACCGTGATCGCGACTTCATTCCTTGGCGCGACGAGCCGCGTCACTGTCGATCTCGGCGACGTCACGGTGCTCGCGCAGCTCACCACCGCTGATGCGACGACAATGCCGCCGGGAACCCGCGTGCGACTCACCCTGCGCCCCGACGCCGTACTGATCGCGAGGGACGAGGCAGCAGCGACCGAAGCGTGAGCGGCCGGCCGCCGGCGCACACGCTGCGCCTCCGGCTTGACGCAGGTGTGGTTCAGCGAAGCGGTTCAATCGCGTCCTACCGTTCGGTCGGCGAGGTCGAAGGTGAGCCCCATTCGATTCGTGCGGAGCTCATTGGCGACGCCTCGGTTGCAAGCGTCAAGACGGATGGCAGGGCGATTGCGTGCTTCGCGCACATCACTGATCTACATGTCACTGACGTGGACTCGCCGGCACGCTTTGAGTTCATCAACCGGGAATACAAAGACCCGCGTTTCCGCGAGCTCCTCCCAATGTTCCGCGCTCAAGAGGCGCTGAACGTGCACGCCATCGACGGCCTGGTTCAGACGATCAACCGGATCAGCGGTGGTCCTCTGACCGGCCGGCCGTTGGAGCTCGTGGCCATGACAGGGGACGCTGTCGACAATGTGCAAGGCAACGAGCTCGCTGCTTTCATGGCGCTGCTCGATGGTGGTCTCGTGCAGCCAAACTCTGGCGGCCGGGTTTACGAGGGGGTGCAGTCGACGGGCTGGCCCGACGACTTCTTCTGGAAACCGGACGGCTCGCCGGAGGAGGATGTCTACCAAAAGTCTCTCGGCTTTCCGCAGATCCCTGGGCTGCTCGAGCGCGCGCTGCATCCCTTTCAGGCCGAAGGCCTCAACCTGCCTTGGGTCGGCTGTCACGGCAACCACGAGGAGGTCTGCCAGGGTGTCGGCATCGTCAACCGGGCGCTGGCCGCCGCCACCGTCGGGCCGCGAAAGCCGTTCCGGCTTCCGGGTGGAATCGACTTCGACACGGTGATCGAGCAGTTCGTCGACTCGCCCGAGGTTTTCATGTCTGGCCCTTACGTCGACGTAATGCCTGACCGCGACAGGCGCCAGTTCATCCTCGGCGAATTCCTAGACGCTCACCTACAGTCCGGCAACGAGCCGCAAGGTCATGGATTCACGCCGGAAAACCTCGAGGCCGGCTCCGCGTACTACGTGCACGACACGCCGGCCGTCCGCTTTATCACGCTCGACACCGCTTGCCCAGGCGGTGGCGCAGAAGGATGCGTAACCGACGCGCAGCTGCACTGGCTGGAGCGCCGGCTGGAAGAGGTCCACTCGTCCTTCAGGTCCCGAGACGGCACCGTCGTCCGCTCTGCAAGTGAGGATCGTCTTGTGGTCATCGTGTCCCACCACCCGTTCAGCACCCTCACGAACAAACGGCCGCACCCGCCTGGCAGCGGAGGCGGGAGAGACGATGCGGGTGCGACCCACGCCGACCCGCGCCGGTTGCTTACCACACTGCTCAGGTTCGGCAACGTGGTGCTGTGGCTGAACGGACACATCCACGCCAATCGCATTCGCGTCCACCGCGATGACAGCGGCGTGAATCGGGGATTCTGGGAGGTCACCACCAGCTCAGTCGTGGACTGGCCGTGCCAGGGCCGGGTGGTCGAGATATTCGAGGCCGGCGAGAGCCTGCTGGCTATCGCCTGCACGATGGTCGACCACGAGGGGTCGGAGCTGGGCGCGCTTCACCGCGAGCTGGCCGGAAACGAGCCCGGCGGTGGCTTCGACTCTGGCCGCGCCGGAACTCCGCTCGACCGCAACGTGATCCTTCCCCTTCGGTCGCCTTTTCCGAGAGCCGGGCGCCGCACTTGAGATCGTCGCGCTGAGCGCGACGGTATCTTATGTCGGACACCGTAGGGCGTGGTCATTGAGGGGGGAGTGGTGACGATCGCTGGGGCCAACCCGCGCCGTCTGGGCCGAATTGACAGGTCCAGCCGGCAGGCTTTGATGGCGTTCCTGGCATCGCCCCGATACGAGGTCCTTCCAACTGACGACGTCGAGGACAGGGTCCTGGCTGTCGTTCCCCGCGACGTCACCATCACCATCACCGCCTCGCCTCGCCGCGGCATCGAAGCCACTATCGAACTGGCCGAGCGCCTCGGTCGGCACGGTTACCAGGTGGTGCCGCATATCTCCGCCCGGCTCATCAAAGATGACGCGCACCTGCGCGAGGTGCTGGACAGGGTGGCGGCTATTGGCAGGCGTGAGATCTTCGTCGTCGCCGGCGATGCCAAGGAACCGGCGGGCCAGTTCCCCGATTCCGTCTCACTGTTGACGGCGCTCATGGCCGAACCGCATGGAATCCGCAAGATCGGGGTCACCGGCTATCCGGAGCGCCACAGCTTCATCGACGACGACCTAACCATTCAGGCGATGTGGGACAAGCGGCGCACCGCGACTTACATCGTGAGCAACCTCTGCTTCGATCCTCGCGTGGTGAAGAAGTGGATTGCGCGCGTGAGGCGTCGCGGCGTGCAGCTGCCCATCCACATCGGTCTCGCGGGAGTCGCCGACCCGGCGAAGCTCTTACGGATCTCGACCCGAATCGGCGTCGTCGACTCGGCCCGCTTTCTGCGCGGCCATTCCAACTGGTTCCTGCGCATGGTGCAGCCCGGCGGCTACGATCCCGGCCGCTTCACGACCGGCCTGCTGCCCGACCTGGCCATGCCTGACCGGAACGTGGCCGGACTTCACGTGTTCACGTTCAACGAAATCGAGCCGACCGAGCGCTGGCGCCAGGAAACCCTGGCTCGCCTCGCGGCGGCCTGAAAGGAGGCAGGTTTATGGCTGTCACGTTTCCGACTGACCTCGAGATCGCGCGCCGGGCTCGCCTGCTGCCGATGCCGGACATCGCCGCGCAGATGGGCATCGGGCCACACCTGCTCGAACCTTATGGCTACGACGTAGCAAAGATCAGGCTCGAGGCCATTGACGAGCTCCAATCACAGCCAAAGGCGAAGTACGTTGTCGTGTCGGCGATTACCCCGACGCCGCTGGGCGAGGGGAAGACGACAACGACCGTCGGCCTGGGCCAGGCCCTATCGCTCATCGGCAGGCGCGCCACCGTAGCCATCCGCCAGCCGTCCATGGGACCGACCTTCGGCATCAAGGGCGGCGCTGCGGGCGGGGGCTACAGCCAGGTCGTGCCGATGGAGCGCTTAAACCTTCACCTCACGGGCGATATGCACGCGATCACCGCCGCGCACAACCTGCTAGCCGCGATGATCGACAACCAGATCCACCATCACGAAGCCCTGGTCGATCGCGACAGCGTCACGTGGCGCCGCGTATTGGACGTGAGCGATCGCGTGTTGCGCAACGTCATCGTGGGCCTCGGAACGCGCGAGGACGGTGTGATCCGCCAAACCGGGTTCGACATCACTGCGGCCTCTGAGGTCATGACAGTGCTCGCGCTCACCACGTCGCTGCGCGACATGCGCCAGCGCCTTGGACGGATCGTGATCGGCAATACGACTGCAGGCAAGCCGATCACCGCTGAAGAGCTCTCTGCGGCCGGCGCCATGACCGTGATCCTGCGCGACGCGATCAAGCCCAACCTGCTGCAGACGCTCGAGAACACGCCGGTCCTGGTGCATGCGGGTCCCTTCGGAAATATCGCTACAGGGAACTCATCGGTGCTTGCCGACCTGATCGGCATCCGCTGCGGTGAGTTCCTGGTCACCGAGGCGGGCTTCGGCGCCGATATGGGCGCGGAGCGCTTCTTCAACATCAAGTGTCGCGCGTCAGGCCTCGAGCCCGACGCTGCAGTCGTCGTCGCCACCGTGCGGGCGCTGAAGGTGCACTCGGGCCGCTTCCGAGTGGTGGCCGGGAGGCCGCTGCCGCCCGAGATGGTCAAGGAAAACCCCGACGATGTCTGGGCGGGCGCCGCCAATCTCCGCAAGCAGGTCGAGAACATAAAGATCCACGGCGTGACCCCTGTGGTCGCCATCAATGCATTTCCAACCGACCATCCATCGGAGCAGGCGGCGGTCCGTCAGATAGCGGAAGAGCTTGGCGTGCGCTCTGCTGTCTGCAACAACTTCGCGCTGGGCGGCCGCGGCGCAACCGAGCTGGCCGAGATCGTCGACGAGGCGTCGCGCGAGCCGAGCTCATTCCATTTTCTGTACCCATCGGAAGCGAGCCTTCGGGAGAAGATCGAGGCCGTGGCGACCAAGGTGTATGGCGCGGACGGGGTCGAATACTACCCGCCGGCGGCTGAGCAGATCGACTCATACGAGCGCAACGGCTTTGGCCACCTGAGCGTCTGTATCGCCAAGACGCACCTGTCCATCTCATCTGACCCGAAGCTGAAGGGGGCGCCGACAGGGTGGAAGCTGCCGGTGCGCGAGGTTCGAGCGTCGGTCGGCGCAGGGTTCGTCTATCCGATCTGCGGCGATATGCGGACGATGCCCGGCCTTCCATCCAGCCCGAACGCGGTCCGCATCGACATCGACGAGAAGGGCGAAATCGTCGGTCTGTCTTAGGTCGCCTGGCCGCCGGACGCGTCTTTAGCCCGCTTTCGCTCGACAGCTTCGGACAAAAGGGTCGCGAGGTCGACCACCTGCAGCTTCGCTCCTGTCTCGCGGACTCCGTCGTCGAGCATCACTGTGCAGAAGGGACACGCCACTGCAAGCGTGTCGGCGCCGGTGCCGGCGGCTTCGCGCACGCGCTCCTCATTGATCGGCCGGCCGCGGTTCTCCTCCATGAACATGCGCGCGCCGCCGGCTCCGCAGCAGAACGTGCGCTGCCGGTTGCGCGGCATCTCAATGGCCTGCCCCGACGCTGCCACGAGCTCGCGAGGCTCATCAGTGACGTCGTTGTGCCGGGCGAGGTAGCACGAGTCGTGGTAGGTGATCTTCCTCTCGCCTGCCATCGGCTTGAGCTTGCCCTCCCGGACGAGACCTGCCAGGAACTCGGTGTGATGGATCACCTCGTAGCGGCCCCCGAAGTCGGCGTACTCACTGCCGATGGTGTTGAAGCAATGCGGGCACGTGGTGACGATCTTGGTCACCTTGGCTTCGTTCAACGTGGCCACGTTCTGCTGCGCCTGCTTCTGGAAGGTGTACTCATCGCCCATTCGGCGTGCAGGGTCGCCGGTGCATGCTTCACGAGGGCCGAGGATCGCGAAATCGACCCCGGCCTCCTTGAGCAGCTTGGCGGTCGAGATGGCGGACTTCTTCGCTCGTTCGTCGAAGGAGGGAGCGCAGCCCACCCAAAACAGGACGTCGGGCGGCGCCTCGCCGGGCTCCAGCACTCGAACGTCAAGCCCCTGGGCCCACTGCGCGCGGTCGCCCTGCGCCCGGCCCCAGGGATTTGATGCGCGATCGATGTCGCGCAGCATCGAGCCGGCTTCTTCTGGAAAGCGGGATTCGACCATGACCAGGTTCCGGCGCAGATCGACTATGTGGTCGATGTGCTCGATGCCGACCGGACATTCCCTAACGCACGCACCGCAGGTCACGCAGTCCCACACCACGTTGTCGGTCACCGCGTACGGCACGAGTGGCTGAAGCTTGGCGTCCTTGGACGCCAGGACCCTGGGGCCGTCGGCAAGCACCTGGTCCCGCAACGCCATGATCAGCAGCTTTGGGGACAGCTCCTTGCCCGTGTTGTACGCGGGGCAGACGTCCTGGCACCGGCCGCACTCAGTGCACGACAGGGTGTCGACCATCTGCTTCCAGGTCATGTCGGCGACGGTCGCCGACCCGAAGCGCACCTCATCGGCGGGCGCCTCGAAGTCGACAGGTTCCAGGCGGCCACGCGATTTCGTCCGGCCGAAGAACACGTTGACCGCGGCCAGGAAGATATGGAGGTGCTTCGAGTAAGGGAGATAGACAAGGAAGCTGAGGATCAGCAGAACGTGCGCCCACACAGCCGCACGCTCGACGGTTGAGCTCAGCCCTCCATCCAACGTGCGTGCCAGCAAGTTGGAGATGGGCGCCCACGCCGCGGGGTATTCGTTGAGGCCCAGGGCGATGCGGCTCGCGTGCCAGAGGAAGAGCGTGATCACGATGCCCGCAATCCACAGGAGGATGAGATCGGCCTCACCGGGGTGGCTGCCGGCGAATCGCGCAGGCCTTTGGACCTTGCGGATGACGAATGCGGTGATCACTCCGAGGAGAACAAGAAACGCGAAGACGTCGACCATGAGCGCATACCAGCCCTGATCGCCGAGCCAGGGCAGCGTCGCGTGCTCGTCGACGATGCCGATCATCGCGATCAGAATCGTCGGCAGCAGGACCATGAAGCCCCAGAAGATCGCCGCGTGCATCAGGCCGGGCAGCACGCGCTGCAGGAGCTTGCTCTGACCAATCACCACGACCGCCTCGGCGCGCACGCGTCCGGGGAGATCGTCGAAGCGCTTGGCCGGCTTGCCCAGCCGCACAAGCCGGTAGAGCAACAGGGCGCGGCGCGAGAACAGGACGATGGCGACAACGAGGACGACCGCCAACACGACAGCAGGCGCCATGCTCATCCCCTCTCCCCGCGGGGGAGAGGGTTAGGGAGAGGGGCGTTAACTAGCACGATCGTTGCCGTCGTATCTCGGCCGAGATGGACGGCACGATCTCCTTCAAGTCCCCGATGACGGCATAGTCAGCGTTGACCATGATCGGGGCCTCGGCGTCCGAGTTGATGGCAAGAATTCGCTTGGCATTCCGGCACCCTGCCATGTGCTGCGTGGCGCCGGAGATGCCGCAGGCTATATAGAGGTCAGGCGCGATCTTGGTTCCGGTCTGCCCGACCTGGTCCCTGTGCGGCCGCCACCCCGCGCTGGTAACCACTCTCGAACAGCCGACCGCGCCGCCCAGAAGGCCGGCGAGCTCCTCGATGATCGCGAAACCCTCTTTCGAGCCGACGCCGCGGCCGCCGCTCACCACGACCTTGGCCTCCGTGAGCGAGACGCCGCCTCCCGCCGCAGCCACGTGCTCTGAGACCCGGACCAGCTGATCCCCCTCGTCGAGCCTGGCGATGAACTGGGTCAGGTCGACCTCGGTCGGCGCCGGCCCTTCCTCGACGGGGAAGGAATGCGGGGCTACGGTCATGATCGGCCGCTCGCTGTGCAGGCGGGCCATCTCCAAAAGGCTGTCCCCCCAACGAAGGCGACTGAGAGACATCGGGTCACCAGGCTCAGCCACGACACAGTTCGCGGCAAATGGAAGGCCTGAACGTGCCGCCAGGCGCGCCATGACGTCGTTGCCGCGGTCGCTGCCGGCTGCCAGCACTGCCGACACTTGCAAGTCGTCTGCGACCATGGCAAGAAGCGAGGCAATCGCGTCGGGGGCGTAGGGCTGCACGGCGTCCATTGCGACCGAGCTCAGCTCAGTCCCGAACTGTCGAGCCAGTGTGAGCATCTCCTTCGAGGCATCGCCCGGCTCCATCAGGACCAGGACGGTCAAAGCACCCCGGCCTTGCGCAGCATCTCAACCACGGCCGGCGCCGCGGCCGGCCCTGAGCCGAGAACCTCCACGCTCTTTCCCTTGCCCTCCGGCACCGCCAGCCGAATCAGCTCAAGTCGGGGCGCTGGTCTCGTGGGCGTCGAAGTCGTCACCGGTTTGCGCGCCGCGCGCAACCGGCCGGGCACCGACGGATAGCGCGGAAGGTTCAAGCCCTCCTTGACACTGACGACCGCTGGGAGTGGCACGGTGTAGACGTCGCGACCGCCCTCCACCTCCTGCTCGCAGCGCACCTGGCTGCCTTCGAACGTGACCTTTTTCAACCCCGTGACGCATGGGCGCCCTAGCGAGTAGGCGACTCGAAGGCCGACCTGGAATCCACCCGCGTCGGCGGACTCGTTGCCGAAAAAGACGAGGTCGAACGGGCCTGAGGCCGCTTCATCCGTGCGGACCGCCTCGACGATTGCTGCCGCCGTTGCCTCGGCATCCCACTCGCTGCCGTCCGTCTGCAGGTGGATGGCGCGGTCGATCCCCAACGCCATCGCGTCGCGCAGCTGCTCAGCGGCTTCCGCCGGTCCCAGGGTGAGCACGACCGACTCTCCACCCTGGGCCTCGATGATCCGAACCGCCTCTTCGACGCCGCACTCCTCGTGCGGGCTGATGGTGAAGCCCAGGTGTTTCGTCTCCAGCGACATGCCATCGGGGGCGAGGACCATCTTCCCGCCCGTGAACGGCACTCGTTTGACGCAGACCAGGACCTTCACAAGCGCCCGGTCACGACCGCAAGCGCAGCGTCTTCACGACTTGATCCGAAGGTTCTCGGGGTCAAACACGGGCGTCGCCCCTGCGACCGCCACGGTCACGGGGTAGCGCTCGCCCATGTACTCGACGGCAAGGGGCGCGCCCGCAACAGCGTGCTCGGGCGGCAGGTATGCCATCAGGATGTGCTTGCCTATCGACGGCCCAGCGCCGGCGCTGGTCACGTACGACCCGCGGCCTTTGCGGTCCACGATTCGCTTGCCATCGCGGGTGAGGATCGGCTCACGGCCAAGCATGTAGCGCTTCTCGCCGCTCTTCGACGTGTGGTCGTCGACCGTGAGCGTGCACAGGATCGCCGCCGCCTCTTCCTCGCGATGGCGCAGGTGCGCCGCCTTACCGACGAAGTCCTCTTCTTTGACACGAGGCGCGGCCATGCCGGCCTCGATCACGTTGTACTCCGTCTCGAGCTCATTGCCGTGGGCCCGGTAGCCCTTCTCCAGGCGACCCGTGGTGCCGTACACGCCGATGCCGCACGCCGCGAGCCCGTGGAGCTTGCCGGCGTCCCAGAGCAGGTCCCAGAGCTTTAGGCCCTGGTCCATTGGTATGTATAGCTCCCAGCCGAGGTCGCCGACATAGGAGATGCGTGAGGCGAGAACCCGCAACGAATCCACCTCGATCGTGCGGCACGTTCCGAACTTGAAGGCTTCGTTGGAAACGTCATCGGACGTCACGCGCGCGAGGATGTCCCGGGCCCGCGGACCCCACAGGCCGATCGTGGTCAGCGTGGTGGTCAGGTCGGCCAGCTGGGCAGTGCCATCTGGCGCCAGGTGATCGGCGAACCACTTGCGATCCGACATGCCAGATGCACCTCCGGTGACCACCCTGAATCGCTCCTCGCTCAATCGCATGATCGTGAGGTCCGACTTGAATCCGCCGTTGGCGCTCAGCACAGGCGTGTAGACGACGCGGCCGACCGGCACGTCCATCTGGCGGAGGGCGACCTGCTGCACCGATGCCAACGCGCCCGGTCCGACGATGTCGAAGATCGTGAAAGCCGAGAGGTCGAAAATCCCGGCACGCTCGCGCATGGCGAGGTGCTCCGCGTTGATGATCGGGGACCACCAACGGCTCTCCCATTCGGCCGAGCGCCTCGTCACCCTGTCGCCGAACTCTTCGAGCAGCGGCGCGTTGGAGTCATACCACTGCGGCCTCTCCCAGCCGGCGGCCTCGAAGAACGTCGCGCCGAGCTCGCGCTCGCGTGCATTGAATGGCGACAGGCGCACGTTGCGGTTGGAAGCCCACTGCTCGCTCGGGTGCACGATGCCGTAGGTCTTGTTAAATCCCTCAGCCGCGCGCGCGCGCACATGCGCGCGTGTCTTTTGATGTTCGTGGAAGCGGGCGATGTCCGAGGAGTGCAGGTCGATCTCCGATTCGCCGTGCACCATCCACTCGGCCATCGCCTTGCCCGTCCCCGGTCCCTCTTTGACCCAGACGGCGGCGGCGGCCCAAAGGCCTTTTACGTCCGGCGACTCGCCCAGGACCGGCATGCCGTCGGGCGTGAGCGACAGGATGCCGTTGATCGCATATTTCACGCCCACCTTTTCGTCCCCGACTATTTCAGGCATCAGCTCCAGGGCGTGCTGCATCTGGGCCTCGAAATCGGCCTGGGTGAACGGGAACTCGGTCGGCGAGAGCGCAGCCTTCTCGATCGGCGGGATGTCCTCCGGGTCATAGAGGATCGGCCTGTGCGCGTAGGAGCCGATCTCGAGGTCACCGCCGGCCTGGCGCTCGTACATGTTGGTGTCCATGTCCCTGACGATCGGATGCTCGATGTCGCTCTTCGCTCCCGCAAATCGTGGCACCGGGCCGACATCGATCATCTGGTGCACCGCCGGCGTGAGTGGAATGTGCGCTCCCGCCATGCGCGCGATGCGCGGGCTCCACACGCCGCAGGTGATGACGATCGTCTCTGCCTCCACGTCCCCGTTGGTAGTGCGGACTCGCCTGACTCGCCCGTGCTCGACGTCGATGCCCAAGACCTCGGTTTTAGCGGAGACCGTGAGGGTGCCCGCCGCCTGGCCGCGCTCCCGCATCATCGTGCCGGCGCGCAGGGAGTCGACGACGCCAACGCCCGGGGTGTAGAAGCCGCCGAGGATGATCGACTCATCGATGTACGGAACGAGCCGCTTGACCTCTGCCGGCGAGACCAGCGACACGGGCTCAATGCCCCATGACCTGGCCGAGGCCATGCGCCGCGTCAGCTCTTGCATCCGCTCCTTGGTGCGCGCCACCTCCATGCCGCCCGACTCGGTGAAGACGCCCAGGTCTCTGTACTGGTTGACGCTGTCGACCGTCAGCGCCGTCATCTCTTTGGAGTGGTCGACCAGGTAGATGAAGTTGGAGGCATGACCTGTCGATCCGCCGGGGTTCGGCAGCGGGCCCTTGTCCAGCAACAGGATGTCGTGCCAGCCAAGCCGGCCGAGGTGATAGGCGACGCTGTTGCCGACGATCCCGCATCCGATGACGACCACGCGTGCGTGGCTTGGGAGGCTACTCACTCGGGCTGGTAAGGCGAACGAACCTCTTCCGGGAGCTCGTACCAGCTGACGCGCTCGCCCACCTGGGCGCGCAGCTTCCACTTCAGCGGCTTCGACTGGGCTTCGACCGCCTTCCATATCTCGTCCAGCCGCGACCTGACCAGATCCCGATCGACTTCGAGGTCATCCAGCGTGGCGAGGAGCTTCTGGATGTTGACCTCCAGTGCGTGATAGAGGCGCCAGTCCTCAGCGGTCAATCGCGCGATGTACGCCGCGTCAATAGCCTCGATGTCGTTGCTTGCGACGGGGTGGTCGAGCAGCAGAGCGGTGAGGTCGATGAGGTCCTTTCGGTTCATCTCGAAGATCTGCAGCTTGCTCAGCAGCAGGTCCGACGGGCTGCAACATGGCCCTTCGTGATCCAGCCTGTCGCGCAGGTCGATGACGTGCGACATCCGGATCGAGTCGATGAACACGTCGACCTGGCGCCCGTGCGCGTTGTCGAAGAAGTACAGGCGCCGGTCGCCTTGCATCAGGTTGAAGCGTTCGTTCGCTTCGTACCCCAGCGAGGGAAATAGAGCGAGGGCGCCCTTCCGGTCGCGCTTTGGTATCGCGTAGTCCAGGTCTCCGTACTTTCGTCTTAACGGCGGCTCGTGGGCGCTCGGCGAGTGGAGGTGAATGCCGGCGCCCCCCATGAGCTTCACGTGCACCCGCGCGGCCTTGGCGGCCGATGCGATCCGTTCGGCCTCCGCTATCGGATCCTCGAGCGGGCCGCTACCCGCCATCGACCTCGATCACGATCGTCTTGAGATCCGTCATCTGCTCAAGCGCGAAGCGCCCGCCGACGCGCCCGATGCCGCTGTGCTTGCCCGCGCGGCCGCCGAAGGGCAGGTGCGCCTCCCAGTAGTTGGTGGACTCGTTGACGTTCACCCAACCCATCTCCATGTTGTCGGCGAATCGGAGGGCGCGGGAAAGGTCGCGCGTGTACACGGCGCCGAGGAGCCCGTACGGCGAGTCGTTGGCGATCGCCAGCGCCTGCTTTTCGTCCTGGAACTTGATGATCGGCGCGATTGGGCCGAATGTCTCTTCCTTGCTCACCCGCATCGTGGGTACGACGCCGTCGATGATCGTGGCCGGGTAGTAGAGGCGGGTTGGAAAGCCGTCGGCTCGCTTGCCGCCCAGGACCAGCTTGGCGCCGCTGTTCAAGGCATCCGCGACGTGCTCGTCCATCTTGGTGGCCACGCCTTCGTTGTTCAGCGGCCCCAACGTGGTCTGGGCCTCAAACGGGTCGCCCAGACGCAGCGCACGCGTGGCTTCCTCGAGGCGAGCCACGAACTCGTCGTGGATGGGCTCCTCGACCAGGATCCGCTCGCCTGCGGTGCAGCTTTGGCCCGCGCACAGATAGCAACCGACAATCGCGCCTTCGACCGCCCGCGTGATGTTGGCGTCGGCGAAGATCACCATCGGGCCGTTGCCGCCGAGCTCCAGCATCACGTGCTTACCGGCAGCGCGGCGCGCCACCGAGGCCCCGGTTTCCGTGGAGCCGACAAAACCGACGCCGTCCACCAGCGAATGGCCTGCGACCTCGTCCCCGACCTCTGAACCAGGGCCGGTCACGAGGTTCACTGCCCCCGGCGGGAAGTCCGCCTCAGCGATGCACTCCATCAGAGCAACTGAGATGACGCTCGTCGAGGTGGCAGGGGTCCACACCACGGTGTTGCCGGCAGCCAGGGCGGGTGCGATGAGCTCGGCGGCCATGGTGAGCGGCCAGTTCCAGGGCGTGATGATCCCGTACACGCCGCGCGGGTAGTGCCGGGTCATGACCAGCTTGCTCGGGCTCGCGGATGGGATCACGCGCCCCTCGAGCCGCTTCAGGTCCTCGGCGGCGATGCGGAAATACTCTGCGGCCTCGTCGACCTCGCCCAATGCTTCGGCGTGCATCGGCTTGCCCTGGTCGAGAGTCAGAAGATGCCCGAGCTCCTCGCGGTGCTGCTCGATCGAGTCCGCGATCCGGTGCAGGCGCGCGGACCGTGCAAAGCCCTTGAGGTCGGCCATCGCGCGTCGTGCTTTGTGCGCGGCTTCGACGGCTCGCTGTGCATCCGCGCGCGTGCCCTTCGGCACCGACGCGATGGTCTCGCCGGTGGCGGGGCTGACCGCGTCAAAGGTCTGCCCGCTCTCCGACTCAACCCACTTTCCGTCGACGAACATCTTCCTCACCGACCGGGCCACGTCGACTGTCATGTCATCTCTCCAAGGGACTTACTTCGTCGCCTTCGCGTTGCGATGGCGGCCAAGCTCGAAAGCCTGGGCATAGATCCGCCGGTAGGCGGCGGCGTCGACGTCGCGGGGGTTGCCGATCGTCTGTGGGTCCGCGAACGCCTTGTCCGCGAGCATCGGAATCTCGTCT
>DATCPU010000193.1:0-7703 GCA_036569925.1 Candidatus Dormiibacterota bacterium | reverse complement strand
GGGTAGCTCTTAGATTTCCCTGCCCGGCAGGGCAATTTCGTCGATTACGCAGTAAATCTTGCTGGTGATCCTGCCGATCTCGGAGTGAATCCTTCTCCACTGCCGGTTGGCCGTCCGCCCGTCCGGGATCGTCTGCTGGAGCAAACATCGGTTGGTGGCAATAAACGAGTCAAAACGTTCGACGTCTCGTGTCAGCTCGGACACCATTCGGGCGAGCTGGGCATCTAAGAAAAGCTGCGGCGCCGGGACCCGCTCGTATCGAAGGTCTGCCATCTTCTGCAGGCTCAACGTGAGCGGTGGAAATTGCTTGCGCTCTGCAGGCCTACCGGCGCGGGCAGTCGAGCTAGCCGACCATCACAGACGTTGAGTTGACCCAATTCGTGGACCGTTGACGGTCTACCTGACGATTTACCGCAGGGCTCGTCGCATGGACACAACCGGCGGGCATGCTCCGGCTTGCGCCTCGGCAGTGACCTCAAACCCGTGACGCTCGTAGAACGAGATATTTCGTGGATTTGGGGTCTCGAGGTAAGCGGGCAAATGACTCGTGTCAACCACCGCCAGGCAAGCCTTCATCAACTCGCCACCGATCCCCTTTCCCTGTAGGGCGGATGCGACACCAAACCACGGAAGGTACCAGTGGGGATACTTCGGATGGGCATCCTCCATTTGTTCAAGGACTGAAAACATGTCGGCATGCTTGTCCGCTGAAACGCTCGCGGTGAGGATGGTGCTGATTGCCCCACCGTCCGCTGTTGTGCCCGGAGGCAACCACAGGGCGACGGCCACGAAATCGCCTAGCCGCCATACGGTCTGCTCGTCGAACGCCTTGCCGCCAAACGCGCCAAGGAATTCTGGGAAATGTATGAGGTACTGCTGAGACTCGGGATAGAGCCAGCGCTCGACCGGGTCGGCCGCGAATGCGGAGACGAGTGTGTCGAAAGCTCGCGTCTGTTCTTCACGGCGAACGTGCGAAAACCGTAGGGCGCTCAAGTTGAGAACCGAAAACAGGCCAGGAGTTGCTAGCGCGGTGTGGCCGGTCCCGGGGCGAACGCATCCCCGTGACCTGGCACGATCATGCTGGCCAGGGCAATGATGCGCTCTCTGTTCGCGTGCAGGGCCTCGAGGTCCTCCGCCAAAGGATCCGAATCCGAGTTTTGGTCCCACCAGAGGTGCGTGAGAGCAACCACGCCATCGTCGGTATCCACCAATGTCGTGATGTCCTGGGCAGTGTGCCCGGGGGTAGCCATCAGCCGTACGCCAGGCGAGAGCTCAGCGCCATCAGCCGGCCGATCGGTCCAGATATCACCTTTGTATATCGCCCAGAAATCGTGAACACGGGCGTTCTCGAACAGGCCAACATTCATCGTGTGATCGGGGTGATGATGACTCAGGATCACGTCAGTCACGTCAGTGGATTTGATACCCAGGGCCATCAACGGATCCAGGATCGCCGCCTTGCTCGGCGCCATGCCCGGGTCGACGATCGCAATCAGGCCCTCGTCGCGCACGCAGCTCACTGTCCCGGCCACCCGATCGTTGGCGTAGCCAACGAACAGAACGTCCACGCTAGCCATTCACAACGCCTCCCCGTCACGAAAGTCTCGTTGAGGTCCACGATAGATTATTCGCGCCGTAGCTCGGCTTCGTACAGCAATGCGTAAAAACCGGAAAGGTGATCCGACTATCGCGGCCCATTCCTAGCCCCGAGAAACGCCACTAGACTGGCGCTGGCTAATGTTCACCGGAGCCAAGTACGCCCTCAGCGGTAGCGTCAATATCGCCTACCACGTGGTCGGTGAGGGCTCGATCAACCTCGTATTGGTCCTCGGCTGGATCTCCCACCTTGCCTACGTTTGGGGCTTCCGTGCCGGAGTCGAGTTCGAGCTCTAGCTGCGGGCGCTGCGGTGCGCCTGGCCGTCGTCTTGCGCCCTCTTCGGGCTCAGCGCCACGAGGGCTATGAACTCGAAGACGAGCGTGGCCGCGAGCAACGCGGTGGTCTGCGTTGGGTCGAGGGCGGGGAGCACCTCCACTGTGTCGAAACCGACGAACGGGATGCCGGCGAGGTGCTGGACGATCTCCAGGCCAAAAGCGCTGGTTGGGCCACCGACCTCCGGAGTGCCGGTGCCCGGTGCGTATGCGGGGTCGAAGAAATCGACGTCGAAGGTCAAAAACGCGGGGACATCACCAACGCGCTCGCGAATCGCCTTGGCCACATCGGCCGGCGTGCGCTTGAGCATCTGCGGTGTCGTCAGCACCTCGAACCCGAGCCGTCGCGACTCATCGAGGTCCCCGGGCGCATACTCCGTGCCGCGCATGCCGACCTGGATCGAATGCTCCACGTTGAGCAATCCCTCCTCGACCGCCCTTCGAAACGGCGTGCCGTGCGTGTAACGGACGCCCCAGTAGTTGTCCCATGTGTCGCAATGAGCGTCGAGCTGCACAAGCGCGACCGGTCCCAGCGCCTTGGCCATGCCCCGGAGCTCGCCAAGCGTGATTGAATGGTCGCCGCCGATCCCGATGGGAACCGTGCCTTTAGAGGTGAGATCCACGTACCGCGCCGAAATCAGGTCGTAAGTCGTCTTGATGTCGCCGGGGATGGCCGGCACGTCTCCTGAATCGACCACGTTCACGCGGTCGAAGGCGTTGATTCCGTGAAATTGATTGGACGGACGCAGGAGCACGGAGATATCGCGGACGGCGGACGGTCCGAATCGCTGGCCCGGGCGAAAGCTCGCCGCGGTGTCGAACGGAATCCCCACGATGGCGACATCGGCACGCTGGTCGGCGTCGGCTCCCGGCAGCCGCATGAAGCTCCTCAATCCTGTGAAGCGCGGGTTCTGCGTGGCGTCGGGCAGGGAGGATCCGCTCATTCGAAGTGACTATGATCGCAGCGCAGCACTTCGCGCGCCGGTGAAGAGAAAGGAGGAGTCGCTCGATGGCCAACGGACATCCGGGCGACCTCGTCCCCATCGCGGTTTTCTGAACCGCGGGCACCAGTCTGGGTCGCGCGCCGTTTGGGCGTAAGGCCGGCACCAAATTGCTACCGATAACTACTCCATTTGGCGATCGTCCTTGCGTACGTGACCGCACTGGGCTCAGTCGCGTCCTATTTTCCAGAACGTGTGGGCCACGCACAGCGCCGAGGAACGTCGCGTGGTGACGCTTTTAGCATGGAGGCGCGGCGCTTTCGGACACCTCCTGATCGCGATGCTTCCGTCATGGCTGTCGTGGTCGGCGAGCCTTGCCGTTATCGGCTGGCTCGCTTTCGCCGCCACAAAGGCGCCTGGAATCGTGGGTCTCGTTTTCGCTGTTCGGCTCGCACCGCTCGTCTTGTTGGGTGTGCCGGTTGGAACGCTGTCCGATCGCTTCGGTCGCGTTCGAATCCTCCAAGTCTCAAATTTAGTTTCGGCTGCGATCTTCGTAGCGCTCGCAGTTCTGGCGACGTGGATGACGCCAACGATTGTCCTCCTGTCGGTCTCGATCGGTCTCGGGCTGGCGGACGCCGGCCGAATGGTTTGTGGCAACAACCTGGTTTTTGAGTTCGCGGGGGACCTTGGTCCTACAAGGGCATTCGCTATATCGAACCTTGTCGGAGCGATCGGTCAGATCGCCGGCGGCGCAATTGCAGGAGTCGCGCTCAGTACGGCCGGCCCCGTCTTTGCAGCAGCCATCGTTGCTACCGGCAGCGCGGCGACCGCACTTTTGCTGACCGGAACAAGAGAAAGGTACAGATCAGGTCCTGTGCAGTTTCCATCCTTTGCAGCGGGGCTTCGCGACGGCCTTGCCCTCTTGCAGCGTGTGCCGACCGTTGGGTTGCTGATTGCCGTGGCGCTCGTGGTCGAGATGTTTGCCTTCTCATGCGTCACCCTTGACCCAGTTTTCGCAGGCGAGGTATTCCTTGTCGGCCCGGCCGGCCTCGGTTTGATCATCGCTGCTCGATCGGTCGGTCGCCTGGTTGGCTCCGGGGCGCTCGCAGTCGTCCGCCCTCGCCAGTCGGTTGGCCGCACGTTGGCCGTTGCCGTGCTTGGCTTCGGACTTGCGCTCGCTGCATACTCGCTGGCACCTGGCTTGGCGGTGGCACTACCACTGGTACTCGGGGCGGGCGTCGCCAGTGTCTTGGTCGATGCGCTGGTGCTGTCAGCACTCCAGGCAAGCGTTAACCCCGAATCACGAGGACGGGCAGCCGGCCTCTGGGTGCTGATGATCGGCCTCCAGCCGATCGGCGTCCTCGAGGTGGGATTCGTCGCACAAATCGCCGGAGCACGTTTTTCTCAGGGCTTGAACGGCGCCATCGTGGTGGCGTTCGGGGTTGTGCTCCTGGCTACGTCTGTCGGCCGGCGGCTTAAAGACATCGGGACGGCGGGACAGCGGGTGGCTTAGTCTCGCGGGTCAAATATGCGAGATTCCTGCAGTCGGGATTGGTCGTCAGCAGCCTGGGCGGACCACCGTGGGTACCGCCAGGCACGCTGGGGCGCGGTGCTCCAGCGGGCCAGCCGAAGCCCCTAGGTAAAAGGCGAAGTACCCCAGCAAGGCCAACGCGACGAGGCGTTTGACCCAAACGTCTCCCCGCATGCTTCGGAACCAGCGCATCCGCCGGATCGCGGTCTCTTCATCCGCGTCGGCCTGGCCCTGCTCCTCATCCAACCTGTTCCAAGGGTACGCCCAGGAATCGACCATGGCGGCTCCGCCGAAGCCTTCTCTTGCAAAGTCGACACATTTGCCCGATAGTTTGTGCCGTTGGCGGTAGTTAGCCGCCTGTTCGGTTTCGAAAATCGACAGTTCTGGTTCCGGGGAGGTTGAAGGGATGGATCAGAAGCAGGGGTCGCCGACCGAGCTGCACGAGCACGACGCTCACAATCTCGGCGGCGAGATGGCGGAAGCGCTTGCCGGGCAGGACTACACGACAAGTCTCGTGCCGCTCAACAAGCGCCGCGGCAACTGGGTCATGTTCTGGCTGTGGGTCACCTTTCAGGCCAGCGTCGCCTATATGTACACAGGCTATCTGGCCCGATCGCAGGGTCTTTCACTCGGCGAGATGATCCTCGCCGGCTTTCTTGGCGCCCTCGTCATCTTCCTGTACGGCTCGCTGGCAGCCAACCTTGGCACGGTCACCGGACAGACTCACACTCTGCTGACGCGAACCATTTACGGACGCGCGGGCAGTGGGTTCGTCTCGGTGCTTCTGATCATCATGGGCATGGGCTGGTACGGGTTCCAGGCATTCTTCCTGGCGCTCATCCTCCAGGGCTTGTTCGGCTTCAGCGACAACACCGTCCTGATCCTGTCGGCAGTCTTCGGCTTCGTGATGATCGCCAACAACCTGTTCGGGTTCCGCGGCGTTGCTGCATATGCTCGTTACGTCGCAGCCCCGTTGCTTCTCCTCTGGGGCTTTTACGCCCTGATCAAGGGCTTCGTCACAGTTCCCGGTGGGACGCTGTTTGCGGCGCCCAGCGTCACTGAGGTCACGATCACCGTGCCCATCATCATGGGCCTCCTGATCGGAGGAATGGCCTGGGGCAACGAGCCGGACATCTTCCGCTACAGCAAGCCAGGAGGCCTTTGGAACTTGCCCACCCTGCTCTTCGGCTACATGGTCGGTGGGATCGTCTTCCCGGTCGCCGGCTACCTGATGGCGATGCTCTCCAATACGTCAGACTTCGGCGCCGTGATGAAGTACTTCGTCGACTTCTCGCTCTTCGGCCTCGTCGCGCTGGGCGTGGTCGTCTTCTTCATCAATCAGTTCGCGCTGAACGATGGAAACCTGTACGAGTCAATCAATGCGATGCAGAACGTTTTTGGTTGGCGGCGGGTCTACAGCGTGCTCATCCTCGGTGTGCTGGGCGCTGTCCTTGCCTTCAAGATGGCCTCGGTCCAGAACAGCTTCTTCATCGTCGCCAACATCAGTGGGATCTTCGTGCCTTGCGCGACCACGATCATGGCCGTCGACCACTTTGTCGTACCTAGAATTTTTGGCCTGAGACGTCCGACCGACACGGTAACGAGCTGGGCCAACACAGCCATCGTCAACTGGGTGGGCCTGGTCGCGCTCGTCGTGGCTCTGCTTGTCGGTGCCTACACCGGGGGCTTGATCCCAGGCACCAGCGGCTTCGGTACCACCAACATCGGGCTCCCGACACTTCAGTCATGGGTGGTGGCTGCAGGTGTGTACCTGATCGGAGTTGCCGTAGTCAAGAACAGCAAGAACGTCTACCGACTCCTCGGATACCCGACCAATTTCGTCGCCCCGGCGACCGCTGCTCGCGAGCCGGCGTCAGTCGGAGCAAGCGTTTGATGCGGTGCGCCTTCTCTACATAGTTGTCGACGACCTGACGCCGACGGCCGCGGAGCTAAAGAGGCTCACGGTCGCCGGCCAGGCCGCCGTTGGCGAGGGCTCGACCTTCACGGTCGAGCCCATCGACATCGGTCCCAGCCAGTACTACGAAAACGCCGTCGGCCTCGCCCTCTGTGTGCCCGGCATCCTCCTGAAAGTCATCGAGCGCCAGAAGGACTTCGACGCCATGCTGCTCGGATGCTGGGGCGATCCCGGCTTGCGCGCGGCACGGACGGTTGCCAACATCCCTGTCATCGGAGCAGCCGAGGCGTCGATTGCGCTGTCGTCGCTCGCGGCTCACCGTTTCGGCGTCGTCACGATCATGAGCTCGGACGTGCCCGAGATCGAGGTTTACCTCAGGAGCCTCGGCGCCGACGACCGGTGCGTCGGGGTCAACGCCGTCGAGCTGCCCTTCTATGCGCTGGTCGACGACCCGGCCGAGACCATCCGGCGCGTAGTCGACGGGAGCCGTGTTCTGATCGAAGCAGGCGCGGAGGCCATCCTGCTCGGCTGCATGAGCTTCGGCTTCTACCCGTTCGCCGAGCAGCTCCAGGAAAAGCTCGGAGTGCCCGTCATCGATCCCTTGCGGTCCGGCGTCGCCGCCGCCGGCGCCGCCCTGACGCTTGGCGCCCTTCCGGGTGCCCGCTATATCGCGCCCATTGACGATCCGGGTGCGATGGTCGCTTGGCTCGAGGCCGTTCGATCCGGACTACGGGATCACGCCGCCGCCGGCGCCGGCCGGCCGCGGTGACGCAGCCCCGCCATCTAGCCGGTCGGCGCGCCCAGGCCGCCATCTACAGGGACCGCCTCGTCCGGGCCAGGCCATGGCGGTGCGGTCGAGCAAAGCATCCGCAGCGGCGCCGCACCGAGGGCGCGCACCTGGAAACCGAATCCAGCCGGAATGTTGAGCGCCTCGCCCGGCCCAAGTCGGACTATCGATGCGGGACTACCGTCGGGCGGCCGGCGCCAAACTTCCGCCTCGCCCTCCAGCACGTACCACGATTCTTCGACATGCCGGTGGCGAATCGCCCCAGAGACCTGGCCCGGCCTGAAGGTCGCCTCGCAGACACTGTGGTACGCAACGCCTTCGACCTCAGGCCGGAGCACAAGGCGGATTTCGGCCCCGTCGGGAGAGATGTAGTCAGGAGCGTCGGACGCTCGTCCCTTCGGTGGCACCAATTTGGTCATCCTTGGCGGCGATGCTAACAACTCATAGGGTCGACGCGTGGCGATCCTGACCGGAGCCCGCGAGGCGCTGGACGCGCTGGCTCCCAGCGTGGGTGGTCGAATCGGTGAGGTGGCACGGCTGAAGTTGGACCAGCGCGAGGAGGACATCTTCGCGTGCCTCATCGGCGACTTCGACCCTATG
>DATCPU010000192.1:0-1568 GCA_036569925.1 Candidatus Dormiibacterota bacterium | reverse complement strand
GTTCTATCGCGAGTACATCCTTGGCCACTACAAGAACCCGCGCAATTTCGGGCGCTTGGAAAACCCCGATATCAGCCACGAAGAGGACAACCCTCTGTGCGGGGACGTGATCGGGATGGACTTCCGCGTGAAGGACGGCGTCATCGAAGACGTGAGGTTCCACGGCCGAGGCTGCGCCATCTCGCAGGCGTCCGCGTCATTGCTGACCGAGCGCCTCAAGGGCCTGCCGCTCGAGGACGCCAAGAAGATCAACAAGGACGATGTGCTGGGGGAGCTGGGCATCCAGATCTCGCCCGCTCGCATCAAGTGCGCGCTGCTGTCATTAAAGGTTTTGAAAGTCGGGGCCTACGGGTTGGCCGGCGACGACGAGGAAGGAGAGTAACGATGAGTCAGGACGAGCAGTTCAAGGAGCTCAAGCTCGACGACGTCCGCAAGCTGATGGACGAAGGCGACTACGACATCGTCGACGTGCGAGAAGACTGGGAGTGGAACAAGGGCCACGTACCCGGAGCCCGGCACGTGGTGCTGAACTCGGTGCTGGCGAATCCGGCGGCCGCCAAGTTCCGCGACAAGACGATCTTCGTGTGCATGACCGGGGAGCGGTCCTCGGTCGCGTCGGAGATGGCGGTCGCGCTCGGGATCAAAGACGTCGTCAACTTCCGCGGCGGCACGAAGGCCTGGAAAGACGCGGGCCTGCCACTGGAAATGCCATGAGCGACACAACACCGACCCACACCGTGGCGCCAGAGTCGACTGTCAAGCCAGAGGACGTGATCGAGGTTCTACGCCAGTGCTACGACCCCGAGATCCCTGTCAACATCGTCGACCTCGGGCTCATCTACGACATCGCGATCAAGCCGGAGCGGGTGGACATCAAGATGACGCTGACCGCGCTGGGCTGCCCGATGGCGGCCGAGGTGATGACCGACGTCCGCGACCACCTGCTCACCCTGCCGGGCATCAGCGACGCGGGCGTCGACATCGTGTACGAACCGGTCTGGACCCCAGAGCGCATGACCGAAGAAGCGCGCTGGGAGCTGGGGATGGTCTAGCCCAACCCGCTACGCCTCAACTGTCCTTACGTTTCCGACAGCATCTCGAACCGAATTTGCCGTCAGGCCCCGCGCGGCCACTCGTCGATCACCGACGTGATGACTGAGGCCGACTCGGTGCCGGTTGGCAGGTCGTAGACATAGGTGATGCCAGTGGCTATACCTGGAAATCCGGCATCGCACTTTCCAGTCAAAACGCAGGCCGGCTCGGCCTGGTACCAAATGACCTGCGACGTCAGGTAGGCAGGTTCGGAGCGCCCTGACGCCAGCTGTGTAACCGTGCGGGTGGCGGTGTCGACTGTGAAGATGTGCGTCGCGCGCTTCGCGTCTCGGGTCTCAAAGAGGATCTGACCACCGGCGGGCGAGGCTTTCGGTCTGATCCAGGCGACACCCGGAAGAAAAGTCGAGATCTTGCCGTTATGCCACATCTCGACGCCGTTGGAGCCCTGAAAATAGAGATTCGCGCCAGACCAGACCGACATGTTTGTTCCTTGGTTATCAGAGCGGCCAAGCAAC
>DATCPU010000191.1:0-3628 GCA_036569925.1 Candidatus Dormiibacterota bacterium | reverse complement strand
CGCTCGACCAATCGGCCATGTAGTTCGGTGTCAGCGCAATCTCGCCGTAGCCCGAATCACCGACGGCCGTCATGAGGTGGTTCTTGCAGCTGAAGACGCCCTGAGCCAGTGTGTTGATTGCATGCGTGGCCGGGGGCGCGGAGCAGTCGGCGCCGTGCCCCGCATTCATCGCTTCCATGGCATTGCTGGGATCGCGGCGGTGGATCTGCACGTCCATGTCGGACGGGACGATGGACTGCGGATTGGCCGGACTGCCGTAGTTGAGGCTATTGACGAAAGGTTGGCCCGCCGCCAGGGCGCCGTGAGGCATGGTAACGCCACCGAGGACAACGAGACTCGCCAACGCGACGGCTGCAATGACGGTGATCCTCGTCCAGGTCAACTGGCGCATGTTATGGGCCAACTGCCCCAGAAAGCAAGTCAAACGACCCGGACCAGCTGGGCGATTGTCCCGACCGCAACTGCGTCCGCGAGCCTCTGCTTTTCATGATCTTGCCCCTAACGCTTCATTCCCTGGGAATCGAAGTCGGCCTGCAGATGAAGCCCAAGGGCTCCAAGAGTGCAACGTATGCGTTAGCTGTAAATAACGAGCCCATTGGCCGTTTCTTGCAGCCCACTGACCTCACAGCAGGAATCTGCGGCAATGCCGATCATGTTCGGGACAGCTGTCGAGCCCGCTTGCCGCCGGGCGTGAAAGGCGCCCCAGGTGGACGTCCGAGGTTATACCGGCGCGGTCAACCTGCGGTTACGTAAGGCGCCGAATCAGCCGGGCGGGGTTGCCCGCCACCACGGAGCGCGCCTCGACGTCTGAAGTGACTACGGCGCCTGCACCGACAACCGCGTCGTCGCCGATGCTTACGCCGGGTAAGATCGTGACTCGGTTGCCAATCCAGACCCGGTCGCCGAGCCGCACCTCGCGCGCCGGCGGCATCAGGTCCCGGCGCTCAAGGTCGTGGAAGCCGTTGTCGAGGATGATGACCTGTGTGCCGATCAGGCAGTCGCTGCCGATGACGACCGACTTGGTCGCGCAGATGTCGGCGCCATAGTTGACAAAGGTCCGGTCGCCGATCTCGAGCCTGCCACCGCGAAAGACGACAAGGACGCTTGGCGCGTAGCGACTCATGAGCCGAACCCGGCTGCCGATCACCAGTTCGCCGCGGTTGATAACGTGCAGCTTCCCCCTGACCCGGGTCAATGCGCCGACTCGGGTGCACTTGCGAAGCCACCACTTTCCGTTGACCCAGTCCCGGGCCTTGGCAAGCGTCGCTACGGGATGGCGCACGTAGCTCGCCACCGGAGTGGGCGGCGCTTGGCGTTGCCCTCCCTGGACGGCCGGCGCGGCATTGCTGAGGTCGATGTCGGTCATGCCGTGCGCCGCCCTGGAAGCGGGGTCTGCGGTTGAGCGGCCACCTCGCGACCGAGCGCGATCTCATCCCGTTCAAGGAGGCTTGGCAGCTGTGCCAGACGCGCGAAGGCAATCAGCGTGCGCCCAGCCGGATGCACTTCCAGGCCGAATCGTCCTAGCCGATATAAGTGGACCGCCATCAAGACTGTCTGGTCAGGTGATGAAACACCACCCGGACTTCACTCATGGTCAGTGTTCGGAAGGCGAACGAGGCGGCGCCGTAGACTATCGCCCCGGCGGCGATCGGGATTAGAAGCGGCAGGCTGCGTAGGGGCATCACAACGGCTGCCATCAGGCTCGCGGCGAGCAGGCAGCGAAGTGCGAAGGTCCCGGTCGCACGGTCAAGAGTTCCCTGCCGCAGCATGCGCAAGCCCACCCCAAGCATGAACAACTCTGTCAGGGTCGTGGTCGCAGCGGCTCCGATGGCGCCGTTGCCGAAGGCCGCCTGGGTGTAGGGGATCGCGACCAGGTTGAGGATCGGGTTTAGCAGGGCCGCCGCCACCCCTAGCATCGCCAGCTGCTTCTGGCGGTCGCCTGCGTTCAGCGCGGTGAAGATGACCATGTCGGTCGCGATCAAGGGGATTCCCGCGGCCAGCAGGACGATCGGGATAATGGAGTGCTCGAAGGCGGCTGGGTAATGGAGGACGTGAATGATGCGGTCGGGCATGAGCCCAATGCCGACCGCCATCGGCAGGTTGATCAGAACGATGAGCGTGATCGCGCGGCGCACGATGGGGTTGTAGCGGTCAGGCAGGTGTGCGCCGGCCGCGAAGGCGGGGAACAGAACCGTGATAAGGATGCTCGGCACGACCTGCGGGACCGACATCACGCGGATCGCCGCGACGTACCAACCCACCACCGCGTCGCGGGTCATGAACGAAAGCATCACCGTGTCGATCTGGCCGTAAACGAAGAGGGCCGCCTGGCTCACCAGGAAGGGCAGGCCGCCTAAAACCAGGTATTTGCAGACAGTCCAGCTGGGCCGGGTCCAGCGGACATGGCGGACCAGATCGGCCATGTTTACCCCGTCGGCCGCCAGAACGCCGAGCATATTCGCGAAGGCGACCCACACGACTCCGCCACCGGCCAGCAACGCTCCGGCCGCAGCGCCGGCGTATGTGAAGTTGTTGACCACCGATGTAATCGAGAGAGTGCGCATCTGCTGCAGGCCCTGCAGCGTGCCCCCGATGGTGGCGCCGACGGCAGCGAGCACCATTCTCACGCTCAGCATCAGCGCGACGGCGCGAGTCGTCGGGTCGGCGCCGTTGATGGCAAGGGTGCCTAGGACGGCGACCCCCGCGACCAGCGCCAGCACCATCCGGAGCGCGAGCGCATTGGCCAGTAGCTCGCCGGCACGTCCAGGTGTTCGAGCGATCTCCTTAGAAAGGAAAGTGGAGATGCCCAGGTCCCAGATCAGGCCGTAGATGGCGGTGATCGCCAGCCCGAAACCGAGCTTCCCGAGAGACACGTCACCGAGAAAGCGCGGGAGCATGACGACCAGCACGATGCTCGCGATCCAGGACAGCGCCTGGGCGATCCCGAATCGGAAAACGCTCCGGACGAAATGCCGTGCATTCGGGATCGATGCCTCGGCGACCGGAGCCGGAAGCGCAGCCGGCGCGGCGCTATCGGCGACCGAGACCGAATTCACCGGCGTGAAGCGACGTCGAGCTGCGGCTCATCGACCGTAACAGGCGCCGGCCGCGGGCGTTCGATCGTGCTCCACGTCTGCTCGGGTTGGCCGAGCAGCAGCGAGTCGACAACTTCAACACCTTGCATGACAGAGTGGTCCATGTTGCTGATCTCGTACCGCCATGCGCCAAATCGGCCGCGGGAATAGATGTCATTTGCCATCAGCCAGGGCTGGATCTCGGCGAGGGCAGCGTCCCGGTCAAGGGTCGGGACCGGGTAGAAGTGTTCGACCTCGGTCGTATGGGTGGCGACAATCCGCGATCGGTCCTCTGGGCTTATTAGCTGGGTGGCGATCAGGCCCTCGACGACGTCGTCGACGATCGCGTGCCGGTCGACCGCCTTGTGCTCCGAATAGGAGGTCTCCGTGAGCAGCAGGGTATGCCCGGGAGGCGCCATGTTTGGCGAGTAGTTGGATAGGAAGGTGACGCGGTAGAAGGGGCAGTCCGACTCCGGGAAGTAGGTCCAGCACTTGGTCGTTTCGCAAGGGCGGTCGATCCCTACGCCCACTACCAGCCCGTTGGTGTGGTGGAG